>JAUVJV010000381.1 GCA_030592245.1 Candidatus Eiseniibacteriota bacterium | reverse complement strand
CCAGACGACGTGGGCGGAGTGGTTCGAGGAGCATCCGGATACAAGGGTGCTCAAGAAGGAGCATGAGGTGCTCGGGTCCCGTTATGAGAAGTATTTCAGGGATCCGGACCGCGCCGGCATGTTCAGGGTCGAATGGCTGAAGGACCGACTTCCGGGGAAGAGCATCGTGTATGGCATCTCGCGCGGGCCGTTCTCCGTGGCCATATTACGTGACAGGCTCGAGACGGAACCACTGATCCATACGCGGGTGGGCGAGGACAGCCTGGTTGTATACCTGGGCGATGACGGAGGAGTCCGGGCCTTTGTATCCGCCACGGGTACCTCGGCACTGAGCTTCCACTTACATGAAGGATCGGGCGGGATCAGCGATGCAGAGACCGGGTCAGCATGGGACCTGAAAGAGGGTCGAAGCACAGGCGGCCCGCATACGGGGAGCATTCTCGAGGAAGTCAAGGTACTGCCCATATTCTGGTTCGCCTGGAGCAACTTCTACCCTATAACCGAGATCATCGATTAGGCGTGTATCCTTATGGTTGAACAAGAGAAAACCTGGGACTTCGATCAGTGGGCTGACACCTACGATGGCTGGGTATCAGCCGATGATCCGATCTACTTCCGCTATGACACGGTCCTGGCGAGGGTCCTGTCGCTATCGGGTGCCGCCAGGGGAAAGAGAATCCTGGACATAGGAACCGGCACCGGGAATCTCGCCGCTCACCTTCTCGATCTTGGGGCCGAGGTTGTGGGGCTCGATCCCTCGCAGAAGATGCTGGAGAAGGCGGCCGTTAAGCTCGAGGGACGTCATGGTATCGAGCTCAAGCGGGTCGAGGAGCCCTTTCTCGAGATCCCGTACGGGGACGGATCATTCGATGCCGTGGTGAGCACCTATGCCTTTCATCATGTTCATCCGGGGAAAAAGCCTGCCTGCATACGCGAGATGATGCGCGTCTTGAAGCCCGGCGGGACCTGGGTGGTCGGCGATCTCATTTTCCAGAGTGAGGATGATGAGAAGATGATGGTCGATGCCCATGACTGGATGGAGGATGAGTACTTCGCCAGGATCGACGAGCTCCTGCCGGTCTTGAGAGACATGGGCATGATGCTCAAGTCGGAGCAATACACCATGATCACCTGGGTGGTCTGGACGATAAAACCCCCGGCGGCCTGAGTCTCAGCATCCCACCTCCGGCGAGATCATCCTAGTCGAGAACCAGGGGAAGCACCAGCCCCAGCGCCGCGAGGGACGCGCCAAGCAGCATGATGAAGACCGCCAGCCTCTCTCCCCGCTCATGGTTGACCGATGCGAGCCACCTGCCGATCGCTGCGAGTGGAAGCGCGAAGATGGGGCAACCGAGCACGATGGTTGTGAGTAGAACCACTCCCCGGGAGCTCGCCTCCATGCCGGCAAAGAGCTTCATCAGTGGATGGTTCAGTCCCGATATCAGGTGAATCAGCACCGAGAGCCAGAACACCACCGTGGGCACGAGAACGAAAGCGGCGGCGAGGACGGCGGTGTTAAGACGCCTGGGTTCCCTGGGAGCGATCATGCGGCTATTCTACCATACGGTGAACGCTGGGGGTCAAGATGATGAACAAACAGTCTACTTCAGGGGAAGGTTCATGCGGCGGAGCAAGTCCTGGAAGGCCGGATGGGAGCGGAGAGGGTCGAAATCGGGCATTACGCTGATCATCAGGAGTTCCGGCTCTCTGGCCTCAAACGCCTTCTCAAGGAGGTCAATGGCCTTGTCCGGCTCGCCCATCAGGACCATGAATATGGCGGACTGCGTTCTCACGAATGAGAATAAGAAATCGTCGCTCGCCATATGGTCGATCAGCTTAGGCAGTGAACCTTGCAATCCTGATTCATTAAAGGCCTGCTCGATGCTGTCTCCGACACCCGGACCTCCGATGGCGTTAAACAGAATCCTGATCTCTTCGGTCGCTTCCTTGAACATCAACCGGGAGCTGTAAACACTGGCAAGAACCGAGTGCCCGGGCCAGAAGTTGGGATCCATATCGAGCGCGCTCCGGGCCTCTGCGATCGCCCGGTCGTACTTTCGCGCGCAGGAGTAGATCACCCCCGCTGCGACCTTGATTATCAAAGACAGAGGATCGAGCCGCTTCGCCGTCTCGATTTCGCGAAACGCCTCGTCAAACCTGCGCAGAGCGCTCAGGAAAATCGCGTACCACTGGTGGCCCGTGGCGTAGTTGGGATTGAGCTTGATCGAAGTCTTGAATTCGCGCTCGGCCGTCTCCCAGTCATATTCGGCATTGCATGTGATCCAGGCCAGGGTGGTGTGGGGCTCAGCCAGGGTATCGTCCAGCTCCAGTGCCCTTGTGGCGGCATCCTTTGCCATGGAGTAGATCTCCCTGGGGGATGTGCGGTCCAGCATAATGTAGCAATCTGCGAGACCCGCATGTGCCAGGGCATAATCAGGATCTATCTCGATAGCCTGGTTGAGGTGGTCAATCGCTTTCCTGATCTCCGCCGGTCTCCTCTTGTTCCAGTGGTAGCGTCCCTTGAGATAGAGGTTATAAGCTTTGAGGTTGACCTCCCGCTTGGCCGGGGGCCGGCATTTTCTCTCCATCAGCCTGGGCTCGAGAGCTCTGACGATGGCCTCTGATATCTGGTCCTGAATCTCGAAAACATCCTCCAGGTCCCTGTCATAGCGCTCGGACCAGACATGATAACCATCCGCCACCTTTACAAGTTGGGCCGTCACCCGGAGCCGCTTGCCCGCCTTGCGGACGCTCCCCTCCAGCACGGTTCCGACATTCAGCTGTTCCCCGATCTTCCGGATATCGAGGCTCTGGTTCTTGAATTGAAACGCGGATGTAAGAGCCGCAACATGAAGCCCCTCGATTCTTACCAGGGCGTTTATGATCTCCTCGGCCATGCCGTCGCAGAAATACTCCTGGTCCTTCTCAGGGCTCATGTCCCGGAAAGGCAGCACGGCAATCGAGGTCTCCATCGCGGGCGGAGCAAGCATCGACGCGGTGTCAGAGCCTGCGACCGGCGTATGGTCCGCCGTCGGCACACCTTGACGCGCGGCACACAGGTCGTTTGACGACTGGAAGCGCCGGTCGGGGTGCTTCTCAATGGTCTTCAAGATCAGTCCATCCAGAGCCGGTGTCACCGCCGGGTTCAGGCCGGAT
>JAUVJV010000037.1 GCA_030592245.1 Candidatus Eiseniibacteriota bacterium | reverse complement strand
GCCATCCGGGGTACTCAGGGTGATCTCACCCAGCTCTTTCTCAACATATGCACCAATGCGAGTGACGCGATGCCCGGTGGAGGCGATCTCAACATCACTGCCAGGCCCGACGGGGACACGGTCGAGGTATTAATCCGCGACACAGGCAAGGGCATCCCGCCGGAAGTGGTAAGCAAGGTCTTCGAGCCATTCTACAGCACCAAGCAGGATGGAAGTGGCCTGGGGCTCTCAATATGCAGGTCTATCCTCTGGGACATCGGCGGCGAGATGACGATCGAAAGTAAGGAAGGAAAGGGGACGACGTTGCGGCTCAAATTGCCCGTGCTCGATGAAGGCGCGAAGGAGGATCGCAAATGACCAGGGCGCGGATTCTTGTTGTGGATGATGAGCCCGCGATGCTCCGCGGCGTAGAGAGAATCCTGGGCGGCGACCACGACATACGTGGTTCGCTCTCCTCGATTGAGGCCCTGTCGATTGCCCGGGAATTCAGGCCCCACATCGCCATCATCGACATCCGCATGGGGGAGATGGACGGATTCGAACTCATGAACGAGCTCAAGGCGATAGACGAGGATGTCCAGGTCATCCTGATGACCGGGAGCGTTTTCGATATCGATGAGAAACTGAGCCGCGCCATTCGCGAGAAAGCATTCTACTATATAAGCAAGCCGTTCGACCGCCAGGTACTCCTCACACTGGTGGACCGTTGCCTGGAGCTCCGGGCCGTGGAAGAGACTAACCGTATGCACGTCGCCCATCTGGAGAGCCAGTTGGCCGAGGTCAGGGCCTTTCAGGACTCCATGCTCCCGCCGAGAGAAGCTGTTCCGGAGGGACTGAGAATTTGCGCAGCTTACCAGCCGTGCGTGGAGGTGGCCGGAGACCTCTATGATTATGCGGCGGTGGAATCCGGCGTGGTGGCGCTTCTTGTAGCCGATGTTGCAGGCCACGGCGCCTCTGCCGCGATGCTTACCGGGATCGTGAAATCGGCATTCCGTTCTTCTTATGCCGATCGCTACGATCCGCTGGCCGTGGTGCGAAGGGTGTCCGAGGGTATAGCGGCGTTTGAGTCTCACAGGTTCGTGACCTTAATCTGCGCTCGCATCTCGTTGACTGATGCTTCGGTCGAGTATGTGAACGCCGGCCACGAAGGCGGCCTGATCGTCTCCGGTGAAGGTTCGATCATCCCGCTTGAATCCACGGGCCCGCTGATATCGCCGGCTCTCCGGGGACTCAAGTGGGAGAGATGCACGGTCGGCTGGGAGGCCGGGTCGCTGATGCTCCTTTACACCGATGGGGTGTCGGAGGCGGCCGAGGCGGGAGAGATCTTCGGTTCGAAGCGTATCAACTCAGCCGCCAGGGATGGCGCCGCCGATGCCGGCGAACTATTAAAGACCATTCTCTACGAGGTCAGCAAGTTCACCAAGGGACGGCCGCCTGAGGATGACATGACCCTTCTGGCGGCTCAGGGTAACAGGGTTAGGGGCGACGCATAGTATCGATCAGCAAATGGTGAGTACGGAGTGCATATACTGAGGAGGACCCGGCATGGACATTGAGAGTGGATTCTACCAGGATGCCGAGAAGTGGCTGTACAGGCTTCTCGAGCTTGATCCAGTGCTCGCAACATATATGGGCGACCATCGCTGGGACGACAAGGTTGCCGACAACTCGGCCGAGGCCCTCAAAGCCCATAACCTCGAGATGAAGGAAACGCTCTCCGGCCTCCAGGCACTGGATACCGGCGGTTTCAGCCTCGATGCGGACATCGATCACACCCTGGTCTGCCAGATGCTCAAGTCCATTATCCGCGACCATGAGAGGAAGCAGGGCCACAGGCGCGATCCCGGCCACTATGTCGACCAGGTGATGGGAGGGCTCTTCATGCTCATCATGAAAGACTTCGCACCGCTCACCGATCGCCTCAGCTCCGTGATTTGCAGACTCAAAGAGGTTGCCGGCGTGCTTGAGGCGGGCAAAGCCAACATCGTCGCCGAAGATGTTCCCCGGGTATGGGTAGAAGTGGCTATTGAGCAGGCCAAGCAGGCCCGGCCATTCGTTACGACATTCCTGCCTTCCCTGGCAAAAGGACCTGCCAAGGCTCTGGAGTCTGACCTCACAGATGCTTCCGGTAAGGCGGCCAAGGCCATCGGGGATTTTCAGGATTTTCTCGAGAAGGACGTGCTACCCAACGCAAATGGTGATTTCGCCGCGGGCAAAGACCTCTTTGAAGAGCTCTTGAGAGAAAACCACATGGTCGACTATGGCGCCGATGAGCTCCTTGAAACGGGATGGCGCCTTTTCCACGAGACAGAGGAACAGATCAAGGCGGTTGCACGAGAGATCGATCCCGCCAAGACGGCCCAGGAGATCATGGAGGACGCCAAGGCCGACCATCCCACGGCAGAGGGCCTGCTTCCAGCCTATCAGGCTGCCATGGAATCCGCCCGCCAGTACGTGATTGACCACGAGATAGCAACTATCCCCGGGGGAGAGACTCTTAAGATCATTGAGACACCATCATACTTACGCCCGCTTCTTCCATATGCGGCCTATATGCCGCCGGGAGTGCTTGAGGAGCAGCAGGATGGGCTTTTCCTTGTTACCCCGGTCGATACCAGTGCACCGGAAGAGGTCCAGAAAGAAAAGCTCAGGGGCCAGAACTTCGCCAAGCTGCCGGTAACGGCATTACACGAAGCTTATCCGGGACACCACCTCCAGCTGGTCTGGGCCAACAGGCAGGAATCGATTCCCCGGCGGATGGGCTCTTACCTCTCCACGTTCTTCATTGAGGGCTGGGCTTTCTACTGTGAAGAGATGATGGAGCAGCTTGGCTACATAGCCAGTCCCGTCCAGCGCCTGGGAAGGCTCAAGGACCAGCTCTGGCGCGCGGCCCGGATCGTTCTCGATGTTTCTCTTCACACCAGGGGAATGCCGGTCGAAGATGCCGTGGCCTTCCTGGTGGATAGGTGTCAGCTGGAACCTTCCAACGCGCTTGCGGAGGTTCGCCGGTATACGGGCTCCCCTACGCAGCCCCAGTCTTACCTGATGGGGAAGCTGGCCATTCTCGATCTTGTGGAGAGCTACCGGCGGGCCAACCCGGACCTATCGCTTAAGGAGATGCACGACAATATCCTGGGGTGCGGGTCGCTTCCGCCCAAGCTGATGCGTAAGCGGTTGCTGGGGGATTGACCCGCAGGAAAAAGGGGGACAGAAAAAAGGGGACAGACACCTATTTCGACTTGCGAAATAGGCGTCTGTCCCCCTTTTTCCTCGTTTCTACATGTTCTTGTACTGGATAAAGGCGATGACCGCACCCTGCGGATCCTTAAGCACAAAGAAGCGCCCAACCTTCGGAATATCCGTGGGCGGTACCAGGGCGGTTCCACCCATCTCCTGAGCCTTCTTGGCGACCGCATCAATATCGGTCACGGTTATGTAGGCTGTCCAGTGGGGTGGGACTCCGGGGGGCATGTTCTTGGGCAGCGCCATCATGCCGCCGACATCCTGATCTCCCGCCTTGAACACGGTGTACATGCCGGCCTCTCCCATGGGCATGTCACTTAGCGTCCATCCGAGGAGGTCTGAGTAGAACTTCTTTGCAGCGTCGATATCGGTGGTCATCAGCTCGCACCAGCTGAAGTCTCCGTGGGTCTTGAATCTGTCTCCCATCACCATCTCCTTTCATTGAAAACAGTTTGAGCGGCCTCTGGTCTTTCGTGTGAATATACTCTATTGTTGCATGTCATGAAGCCATCTGTCCACGACCATGCCAGGTCCCGCAAGACCTTCTTTAATATCTCTTCCTTTCAGGTCCTTGCCATGTTCCGGCGGGGTCTGTTCTATAGTTACCTCTCCATCTACTTAAGATTCTATCTGGGCCTGAGCGTTACCGAGACGACCTTCTTTGCCTTCTTCCCCATGGTGATCAACATCGTATTCCAGACCTTCGTCTGGGGCCCGCTGTCGGACCGTTACCAGAAGCGCAGGACGCTGATCATCCTGGGCGAGATATCCGCGGCCCTTATAACGGTGGCTGTGTGGTATGCCCATACGCTTCCGGGAAGTCCCCGGGCCGCGGCGTATGTGATCATCCTGGGCCTGGTGGTGGTCGAGATATTCTGGTCCATGTCAAATGTTTCCTGGAGCGCCCTGATCTCGGACCTTTATCCCGAATACGAGAGAGCAAGCGTGCAGGGCAGGCTCTTGAGCGTGGGTGCCCTGGGCCGGATAGTGGGTGTCTGGATAGGCGGTATTGCCTACGATGGGCTCTCGAGGTACTACGAGGGCTGGGGATTTCACAGCGGCCTGCTCTTCTTCGTGGCATCAGGCGTCATGCTGCTATCGACCATTCCTATGTTCTTCGTGCCTGAGGGTGGAATCCGGCTCTCGGGAGAGGGGCAGCCGGGATCCGCCGACGCGGGGGGCCGGCGCGCCGGCGCGACCGGATACTCCAGGAAGTTCATCATGTTCCTGCTTGCCATGATGCTGATCAACTTCGGAAGAAACAGCGTTGCGGTTACCAAGGCCCAGTACCTGGTCCTGGAAGGTGGCTTCGATGTCTCAAGCAGACTCTTAAGCCATATCGTAAACATGCAGTCTTTGGCCGTCTTTGTTCTCGGCCTGTCAATGGGATGGCTTTCAAAACGTTACCGCGATGACAGGATCCTGCTCTGGGGAGCGGCTGTTTCCACCGTTGGACTTCTGGGCTTTGCCTTCACCCGGTCGCTCGCCCTCGTCTTTGCCTGCAACTTCCTCTCGGGCGCCGCGTTTGTGACCATCCGGTCCTCATCCTATGCCTATGCCTCCAGGCTTATCCCGGCCATGAGCAGGGGACGCCAGTTCGCCCTCTTTAACGCGACTTTCTTCCTGAGCTGGGGAACCGCCGGGACGCTGGTGACCGGCCCGATAGTAGACCTGCTTGTGAGATCGGGCTCGACCGAGGCCTATGCCTACAGGGTGTCCTTCTACGCGGCAGCCGCGCTTGTGATTGTGGGCATAGCGGTTCTGGCCCTGGTGACCAGGATGGAGGACCCGCGGATGGAGGATCTGCGGATGGAAACCCCGGGGGTGGCGACCCCGGGGACCAAGGCCTGAAAGCGTTCTCATCAGGGTGTCATAGATTCGCCCCGGGCGCTCCCGGCTTCCGGCCGTGCCCTGTAAAGACCGTGACAACCCGCTTGTCTTTGAAGCGGTACCTGAGCAGCCCCGCCGGAGCTGCCGCAGAAGTCGGCTCGATGGAATAGCCATGTTTGCGGATCTCGCGGCGCGCGGCTTCTATCTCGGTGTCATCCACACTTATGAAACTGCCCCCGGATTCCCTCACGGCTTCGAGGATTTGCCTTCCTCTTAGCGGCGCCGCGACGGCGATACCGTCTGCGACCGTTGCCCCGGCTGTGATGGCGGCAGGTTCTGCCAGGTCGCCTCGGTAGGCCTGCGCAAGCGGGTCGCACTGCGAGGACTGTACGGCGATGAGCTCGGGCATCGTGTCGATAAATCCCGCGGCGAGCAGCTCCTTGAAGCCGATCGAGGCGCCGAGGAGGAGGGTGCCGTTGCCAACCGGAAGCACGACGGCGTCCGGGGCGCGCCAGGCCAGCTGTTCGCAAATCTCATAGGCGAAGGTCTTAGTGCCCTGAAGGAAAAAGGGGTTCCAGGCGTGAGAAGCATAATAGGTGGATTCGGCGGCTTCCATCGCGGCGTCTGCCGCATCCTCCCGGCCTCCCGCGACAACTTTGACCTCGGCGCCGTGGGATCTTATGAGGGCGACCTTCTCCGGCCGGGCGGTCTCCGGCACGAAAACAGTGCATTCGATACCTGCCCTCGCGCAATAGGCGGCAATCGCGGAGCCGGCATTGCCGGAGGAGTCCTCGACCACACTTCCGATCCCGAGCTCCTTGAACCGGCTCACCAGCACAGTGGCGCCCCTGTCCTTGAATGACCCGGTGGGGGAGAGGTGATCGAGTTTGACCTTTGTCTTCACATTGCCAATCTGCATGTCGGCCAGCGGGGTAAAGCCTTCGGACAGGGAGACAATGTTTGCATCATCACCTATCGGGATGGCACCCCGGTAGCGCCACAGGTTCCGGGGCCCGGTCGAGATAGCAACCGGATCGAACGATGGCTTGAACTCGATATCGAGGTACGACCCACAGTCACAACGCCACCGCGGATCATCTAACTCGTACATAGCCTCACACTTGCCGCAGTAAAGATGGCCCATCATTGTCCTCCGGATCGTATGCTACCGCAACACCCCCACCAAATTCAAGAAAACGGGGTCAGGTACCGATTTGTGAATTCACAAATCGGTACCTGACCCCAGCTTTGTGAATTGAGGCCGGCTGCCTATCGCATGCGCACTACCTTCACGCTTCCTATGTTCCGGCTATCCACGGTGACGCGCATGAAGTAGATCCCCGGACCCGCAGGCGCGCCGTGGGCGGTGGTGCCGTCCCAGGCTATCTCGTGCCTCCCGGGCGGGAGCTGGCCGCTGAAGACGGCCTTGACCCTGCGGCCCGTGATATCATAGACATGAGCCTCGACGGCCTGGGCGGCCTTCCCGGCCGGTGATCCGGCCAGATAAAGGGGTACCCTGGCTCCCGACATGGTAGGACTCGGATAGGCCTTATACAGCCTCACCATATCCGCATCGGTCACGTCGCCGATACCGGCCAGGCTGTCCGGGTCCGGCTTGCCATCATTATCGCAATCCACCAGCATCTCGATGAAGTTATCGATGATCGGCAGGCTGACGGAGATATTGTTCGGTGCCGAGTCGCCTCCGAGTTCGCCGTCGGGCTCGGGGTCCCAGCAGATCGACGCGGCGAATCCGACCGTGGCTCCCGGCGGCACCTGCCCCACACCCAATGCATACAGGGCATCCCAGGGAATCGCGAGCTCGCTGCCGCCTTCGTACTGATACACATGCATGGGATCGAAGGCCATCACGACCTGGGAGCTTATGTCCTCACTGGTGGTATCGCTGGTGAGCTTGAACATGGAGTGAGAATCGAAAGCGCCCTGGTGCTGGTAGGCGCCGTACTGGAAGTCGGGCATGAAACCCGAAGCCGTGAACGTAGCGCCACGCTCCCAGTGGTCGATATTCGTAAGATCGGTGTAACCATTGGGGCCGTCGACATCGGTATCAAGATAGAGAATCCAGGAATTGCCATTAACGTGGCCCCTGATCCCGAGGTAGAGATAGGTCGAGTCCCAGTCGGCGAAGAGCACCAGGATCTCATTGGTATCACCCGGCGCAGAACCATTCCAGGCGGAGTCCCAGCCATCGTCATGCCTTACGTGCGGGTCCACCCAGTCGCTGTCCGGAAGCCAGCCGTCGATCTGGTACTTGGTGACAGGCGCCACATAGACGGGCACGTCATCCGTATTTGTGATCTGGGGATTGCCATTACCGGCATCATCCTCGACCGTATTGGCCGCGAGCAGGAGCTCGAGGTCTCCGGGGAGGGCCTCCAGCGCGGTGGCTGTGGCCGGGGAGAGATCGAAGCTCAAGCGGTTGTTAAACCCGGTGGTCCGGAGCGAATCAGAGCCGGTCAAGGTGACATCGGCCACGCCGTCATCGTCATCATCGAAGGCGATACCCGTGACGACCACGCTCGAAGCATCGATGGCTTCATCGAAGGTGAGAATCAGATGGTCGGTCGCGCTGTAGTAGACGCCCTCCAATGGCAAAGGGGGCAGCACATCTACCAGGCTGTCCCTCAGGGCCTCGAGCTCGGTGACACGTCCGCTGGTATCAGGCACGCTCGTATAGCCGCCGTACACCCAGACCTCGAAGGGGCTGTCGCCATAGAACTCATCGCCTTCGAGCAAGGTGGCCTCGAACTGGAGATTGTGAATAGCGCCGGCCGAGCCGACGATAATTGCTCCCGTCGCCCCTGTATTGGAGTTCCTGAATCCGAAGTAACCGCCGCCGTCGGGATCCCACAGCCTCTCCAGCACCTTGCCTGACCAGGTCAGGTCCAGGTTGTCGGGGCAGAACCCGTTCTTGACATATGCCCGGCCGCCGTCGGTTCTGTACTGGGCCTTAAGGTGAAGGTCCCCGTATGAGAGCGTCACGTTTTTGGTAACGCTGGAATGGACGATATTGGCCTCGACCGTCGGACCGGTTGCGGTCACAACCTCGAAAGTGTAATAGTCATGTTGCCGGTCGATTCCGCTCACACCCACATCCGAGAGCACGGCAACGTGATTGGTCTCATTATAGTCTCCGTCGGTATCCACCCAGTAGACATTGTCATTGGAGACAACACTGTAGTCGTACCCCGAGCCCTTGCAGAAGAGCCACTGGAGCTTGCCGCCGATGGGGTCGAAAACGGCCAGGATCCGGTCATTGTAAAGCACGAGCTCGTCGGAGCCGTCATCCTCGAAATCACTGGTGTAGCAACCCATCGAGTCCAGGTAGGCGCCGCTTGCCCAGCGCGCGGCCTCGGCATGCGCGTTCGCCGAGCGGATGTGGTTACTGTAATGGTGCTGCCAGCCCGAGACCTCACCCTCATCATGCCAGCCTGTCTCGTGCAAATTGGTCATCAAGGTGTACCAGGCCATCTCGCTCAGGTTGTTCATGGGAAGCGTGAGGATCTTGGCCAGGGTGAAAGCCCACTGGGTTCCGTAGTCCCACTTGGGGTCGTGGGCATCGAGGTTGGCCGGGCCCGTGTAGGCCGCCCAGTCTCCATACCAGGAGTTGCTGTTGCCTGAATAGCCGCCGTAGCCGTAGAACTCGCCCAGCAATCCATAGGTGCCATTCTGGAGGGTCAGCGTCTGGTTGCTGAAGCCCGCGTCATTCAGGACATCGGTGAGCTTCCAGGTTCCGACCGAGCCTCCGGATCCCGCGATGGCGTTAAGGAGATGGATGTAGTTGTTGAGAGCATCCGGGTTACCGGCGCCCTGGGAGACCTCAGCGGCCACCTCGGCATCGTTAGCATAAATGATGATCTCATCCGATGTCCCGGCCAGGATGGTGTTCCAGGCATCACCCCAGTTCCAGTTGACCTGGCCCACGAAGTCATTGTCATTGGGAAGGACTTTTATGCTGCCCCCGGCGTAGGTGTAAGTATAGACATGGTGATCGTCGAAAACCCCGTTGCGGTAGCCGCAGTGGATATAGTCATCGAGGATAACTGCCCAGATACCGTTGGCGGTGAAGTCATCGCCTATATGATCGATCACGTGCTGGGAGGCGTCATAGGCGTTCCCGTCTATGTCCGGGTTCTCGACCCAGACTCGCTCCGGCACCCAGGCCACCCGCGGAGTATAACCGTATTGGGTCTGGATCATGTCGTTCTCGACACTCACCGATTTGCTGTTAATCTCGACGCTTATAAACGGCATTATCTGCTGACCGAGCGCGGAGCTTAAGATCTCGTACCTTCCGGCGGTAACACCGTCGGCCAGCCACTGGTTGAAGTCCGGGTCATGCCACTCGGCGGCTGAGATAAGGAGGCCTCCCTGGTGCCAATTAACCGGAAGGTTGTAGCAGTCGTGAGCGTCGAGGAGCTCGTCGGCACCGTCATCAGGGTTATTGACATCGCACCCGGAGGCGGCGTTCTCGCCGCGCTCACCCCTGAATACCGTGGTGTAGGTAAGGCCCTGGTTGAGATGCTGGGCGAAGGCCACGTTATGATCATTGGTGAGAGGCGCATTGCTGGCCGTGATCTCATCCAGTATCCTGCCCTCTTCCGCGGTGAAGACATAGAAGTCGATGGGAGTTGTCTCAAGTTCGGCCGCGGTTGCAGCCACCGCATCATAGCGGGCCGCATCCACTCCGGCCGAGCGGGTTACGGCTTCCCTGAAGCCGCCTGGAAGATCGAGGCTGGTCTCCAGCGTGGTCCAGTGCCGGGAGGCTATGACCTGTCTCACGAGGTCGGTCTCATCTTCCGACATGGTCTCATCGAACACGCGGGCCCGTATCTCACCGTCCGGCTGGGCAAGCTCAATCGCGCGGTCCCATTCGACCGGGGCGCTGCCTTCGATACCCCCGGGGAGATCCGTCCTTCCTCCCGGCATATAGTCCAGGAGCACAAAAGCGCGGATGCCCGTCTCTAAGACCGGGTCGGTATGAGGTGTGTTGACAGGCCTGTAAAGGCTCAGGCGCATGGAGAGCCGGCCGATACCCTGGTCAAAATAGAAACCCATCAGGTCTCCGCGGCCGGTGCGTCCTTGAGAACCATCATAGACCGGGTCGAGAGCCTTAACATGGTCTCGCTGCCAGGTCTGAGCATCTCCCGAGATCATGAAGTCCTGCGCCTCTCCGGGAGTACTGCTCCAGGTTATCGCGCCGTCCCTGCCTGTAAGCCCGGGAACAAGGATGAGGCCGACCAGGAGCGCCAAAGCCAATGCGGATATACGTATACCCTTCATCAAAAACCCCCTCATCTTGTATACACTATTTACTCTATTTTACCATATTTCAGAGGCT
>JAUVJV010000457.1 GCA_030592245.1 Candidatus Eiseniibacteriota bacterium | reverse complement strand
GCATGGTTGGGATCGCGGAGATCTCTGATTTGGAGTTCTCAAAGGGGAAGGGTTTCACCTTCAAGGCGGAGTTTGATGTTATTCCGGAGTTCACGCTTCCTGTCTATTCTGGCGTAAGTCTGTCGAAGGACGCAGACGAAAATGCCCTTCGCGATGAAGTATCCCGTTACTTGCTGGAGAACACCCAGCTTGAGTTGCCTGCATCATTTGTAGATGGGGAGATGGGAGGGGAGGGTGTTGCTGACGATGATCCAGGCTATAAGGACATCCGCAAGGCTGCCGAGGCCCGCGTGAAGCTCCTGATCATCCTTAAGCGCATAGCGCGGGAGGACGGCATAGAGGTTGATGACCGTGACATGGATGAGCGTATCGCGGCAATCGCGGAGGCCGAGGGGACTACCCCGAAACTCCTTAAGAACGAACTCGCAACAAAGGGTGGCATCGGCCGCCTGAGAGACTTCCTCCTGGCAGAGATGGTGCTCGGCTACATCATGGAGAACGCCCGGTAAGAAGGGGACAGCGCCCTTTTCGGGAGGAAAAGGGCGCTGTCCCCTTTATGATCCCCTTTTATTTCCGGAAGATGGAAATAGGTGTCTGTCCCCTTTTTACATGCTGGCCTGGATTTGGCGGGCGATCTCCGCGACGCGCTTGTCGATGTGGGAGTAGAAGTGCCGCCTTCCTCTGCACAGGTAGTTAAGCCCCGGCTCCCCATCCGGGGTCTTGATGAAGCGGTTCTTGGGGCACTCGCCGAAGCACGCGAATTCATAGTGGCACTCGCGGCAATACCTGGGCAGCATACGCTCCTTGTTGGTCCCGAACCACTCCTGGTCTGTGCTGATCGCCATCTGCTCTATCGGGGTCTCCAGGATGTTCCCGCGCCGGAACTCCGGATACACATAGTGGTCACAGGCATAGACCGAGCCGTCATGCTCGATCGCGAGGCCCTTCCCGCACATGGGACCATGGGTACATAGAGGAGATATTCTTCCCATCCAGACCTCAACACAGGCCTCGAAGTAATGGACATAGACCTTTCCGAGATCCTTTGCATGCCACTCATCGAAGATGGTGCACAGGAAGTTACCGAAGTCATCGGGGTCGCAACACCAGTCCTCTACAACGGAATTTGGTGTGCCGGGCCGGGCGTCGGGGATCCCAAGCATGGGCATCGCCGCAGGCGACCAGTGCTGTGGCGCGGTATTCCGGAACACCCTGGGCTCGACTATGGGAATGAACTGCATCCGGGGTGATCTTATCTCATCTCTCAAGAAGCGATAGACCTCGAGAGGGTGCTGCGCAGTCCTCCGGCTTACACAGCTTAAGGTGGCGAAGTTGGTGCCGTGCTTGCGAAGGAGCCGCGCGGAGTTGAAAATGCGGTCGAAGGAGCCCTTTCCGGCCTTGTCCCTGCGGTAGTAGTCGTGAAGTTCCTTGGGGCCGTCGATGCTCAGGCCGACGAGGAAGTTGTTCGCGGTCAAGAACTCGCACCACTCATCATCGAGCAGCGTGCCATTGGTCTGAAGGTCATTCTCGATTCGCTTATGGGGCGGGCAGTGCTTTTTCTCGAGCTCGACGATCTTCTTGAAGAAGTCCAGGCCCAGGAGGGTGGGCTCGCCGCCTTGCCAGGAGAAAACGACTTCCTTGTGGTTCTGGCCCTCGATGTACTGGCGGATGAACTCCTCGAGGACCTCATCAGACATTCGCCAGTTATTGGAGGTATCGAGCAGGCCCTCTTTGCTCAAGTAATAACAGTAGGAGCAATCCAGGTTACAGATGGGCCCGATGGGCTTGGCCATCACGTGAAACCGGGTAACCGGCTTTCCTCTCCACATTCTCGGCTTAGGAGTATCCATAGGCTGAAGCTATGATACTAGAGCCATGGGCGGAGCGAAAGGGCAAAGGGGCGGCGTATTGCCTTGACCCAGCGAGTGGGTTCTTGCCACACAGGGACCGGCAAACCGCCGGAACCATTGCGGCAAGCGGCGGAATTTGGTATGGTCTCGGTTATGGAAATGAACATGGCGCAGCAAAGGATCACCCAGGAGAGGATCCGGAAGAAGGAGAGAAGGATCGCCTATCTTTCAATGGAGATAGGAATCGCGCCCAAGATGCCGACCTACAGCGGTGGGCTGGGTATTCTCGCTGGTGACACCATCAAATCATGTGCCGACCTCAAGGTCCCGGTTGTTGCCGTTACCCTGATATACAAGAAGGGCTACTTCCGGCAGGAGATTGACAAGAAGGGCAGACAGCATGAGCTCCCCTATGAGTGGAACCCCCGGAAGTTCATGAAGATTCGCCCGCAGAGCATCGAGATCAAGATCGAGGGCCGCCCGGTCAAGGTGCAGGCTTGGGAGTACCGGGTGCGAGGCGCTACCGGCTACACGGTTCCGGTCTTCTTTCTTGACACTGACATTGAGGGTAACAGCGAGTATGACCGAAGCCTGGTTTACCAGCTCTATGGCGGCGATGAGAAATACCGGCTTGCGCAGGAGATCATATTAGGCATCGGGGGCGTCCGGATAATCCGGGAACTCGGTTATCGGCACATCCGGCGCTACCACATGAACGAGGGACACTCG
>JAUVJV010000368.1 GCA_030592245.1 Candidatus Eiseniibacteriota bacterium | reverse complement strand
GAGACGCGCCGCCCTGCGCATTGAGGTCGCCGACGAACACAGGCAGGCCATCCTGCTGGGTTATCTCGAGAGCGCCCCTGAGCTCGACGTCGAGCCCTTCGCCGCGGAGCCAGAAACTGGACGGGATATCAATTCGGATATCATAATCCGCCTCGAATCCGGGGCTTCCCATGACAAGGCCGCGGGTGGAGTCCGCCGGCGCAAGCCCCAGCGTCGCCGGATCGAGAAGTATTGCCTCGCCCTCCACCGGGTGCAGTTCGGGCTGGTTCTCGGGCACGGTAACGACGCCGCTTTCCACGGTGAAGTCGCCGCTTATGGACGGGCGTCTTGCTGTCCCCGCGAACTGCGCGTTTCCGCTCAGCAGGGCCTGGACAAGATTGGCAATCTCGATCTTAAGATCCTTCGCCTCGAGCGATCCCGAAAGGGCCGGATCACCCGCAGGACCAGCGACGGAAAAGTCCACGGCGCAAGTTCCGTCCAGCCCCACGTCGACCGGTGTCAGAAGATCGATCTCTTCAAGTGGAAGCGCCACCGAGGTGATGGCCGCGTGCACTTACCGGCTGCTGTCGGCACACATATCATACGGGGGGAAAGATAAGTGAAGGGGATAGCTTAGATACATATCAAGCACGCTGCCGGCACCGCGTAGCATTCTCGCCGATCCCACGAGGCTCTCGGTCCTGCCGATCCCCAGGTTCTCGCCCACCCGGTCGGGAAGGTCCCCCCCACGCGATTGCGCTGGCTCATCCGGATTTGTTTCGGACTCAAGCAGAGCCTCAACCACCACCCTGAAGTCCGACATCTCCGGCCACCCGGGGAAGGTCACGGTCAGATCTGCGTACCCACCGGGCCCACTCACCGGTCCCGCGAGCACAGCTTCCCCGCCAACGCGGGCTACAAGATCGGGGGCCTCAGTGAAGCCCTCAGCGGACTTCTTTACGGCTACAGGGAAGCGGTCCAGGTCCACCCCGGCCTGGAAATCGCCGCCGACGAGTTCAATCGACGGAGGATACACACTCAGAGAGCCCGGGAGTGAAACATTCCCACGCAGAATCTCACCGAGCCCGTCGGTAAGTACGACATCGGCATGAATATCACCTGCGGCGGCCTTTGCGACCAGCCTGAGGGCCCCCTTTCCTCCATCGTCAAGGAGGAAGCCGCTGACCGCTATCCTGGCTTCGATGTCATGCCTGTCCACAGCCCTGATCCGGGCCCTGACACTGTCGGGCCACAGCACCTCGGGAACAGCGAGAGCCGGCGGAGGCGAGGGCGGAAGGTCGAGATCGACGAATGCCTCGACATTGACGCTATCCATGCCCGCAAAACCGTCTGCATTGATCCTGCCGAGCGTTCCCTCAAGATTCACGCCTTCAAGGGAGATGGCCTGAGTGTCCCGGTCAAACACCACCGTGAAGGGATGGTCCGCCGCCAGGTCCCTGCCACTCATTGAGAGGTTCATCGCGTTTACGGTGCACGTCACCGAGTCCCCGACATCCAGAAGGACTTCCTGGCCTAAACTGAAATCTCCGCCCGAGGCGCTTACTGAGACCGTTGCGGGAAAAAGATCTCCGCCGGATTCACCGGTTGTGTAATCCACTTCGAGCACTTTCAGATGCAAGCCGCCCGATATAAGGCCCGCAGGCAACCTGACCGAGGCCTGAGTCCCTGTCCGGTCGCTGCGCAGCGAACACTCGAGCGCCGGCACCTTATATCCATCCCCGCGGATTGATGCTTCAATAGATACGTCCGCCTCCGGAGACTCTCCCCCCGTGAAGCGACCCGCCGCCAGAAGATCTACCTCGGGCGCAGCCGGGTAGATTCGCCGCACAAAGCCGGAATCCGAAAGCGTGAGCTCGCCGTGGCCCGCCTGAGTGTCCAGGTCGTACTCGCCCTTGAAGTCCAGCCGGAGCCTGGCTGCCCGCAGCATGAGGGAGTCAACCGAGATGGCACTGCCCACTCCCGTTAAGTGTACGACAGATGAATCCACCCACTCGGTCCTGCCGACATCAAGCACGAGATCGAAACCGGTCAGGGTATCTACGGGCTCGCTTCGGAAATCGATACTCCCGGCAACCGGTCCCAGAGCGCCCACCTTGGCCCCTTCGGGAAGAAGCAGAGCGAACGTGCGAGGTCCTGGGAGCAGGAAATCGGCTGACGCTTCGAGCGTTCTCCCCTTCTCGCCAGGCTGAATTCTCCCCTTCTCGGGCTGAATGGTGCCCTCCGCCTCAAGGGAGTAGGGCGCGTCCAGAGCCCAGGCCTCCCTGAATATCTCGACCAGTTCCAGCGAGTCTCCGATTTGCGCCATGAGGGGCAGCGGGGGTTCCTGCCAGGTGCAGGCCAGGTCAAAGCGGCCGGCGCCCTCGCCGGAGAGATATCCGTCGAGTTTGAGATCACCGAGAGCTCCCAGGATCTCGAGATTCTCGACACGGATGTCTCCGGATTCCTGCGCATAGGTGACTGTCCCGGTTTTCGGCTGAGAAGCGCGATTGTGAACATTACGGTCCAGACTGGCCCCATGCGAGCTGTCTGCGGACAAAGCACCCCGGATACTTATCGGCTCGAGCCGCACGAGAATATCCTCTCGCCGGTCGATCTCTGCCGCCGTCGAGATCACAAGACCTTCGGTCGATGCGCTGAAGCGGACGGAGGATGTCCGCTCTTCATCCAGCGAGATACCCGCAGTGAGATTGAGAGTATCAAGGTCAAGCCCGCCGACCTTACCCCGCGCATCAAGCGTCCCGTCCAGGTACCGGTCCTCCAAGTCCGCGTCAACGCTGGCCCGGAGCCATACATCCAGGCTGTCGGGGATGCCGCTTCCCGGCGCGACCACTCTCAGGCCTTCGCTGCCCGCCGCCCTGATCTCGGCCGATGCAACCGCCAAGTCCGGTGAGAAGTACCCCTCCGCAAAGAGATCGAGGTCGATCAGACTCACCAGAAGGCTATCGAGATGGAGCGTTTCCTTCCTGTAGCGGGCAACGGCCACTCCTCGATCAAGCCATTCAGGTTCCTGTACAGAGAGTCGAACTCTGACATCGAGCTCGGGATCAAACCCTGCCCAACCCTTCAAGGCCAGGCTCACACCTTTGGTGGGGGGCAATGACTTGATTCGCCCGGCTATTGCCGGCACTTCCCGGAGCTCTTCAGTACCCGGTGTGAGTACATCGATATCGTATGCGATAGCAACGATCTTGCGGCCGCCCCGTTCGAGCTTGATCGCGGCCCTGATACCGGGTTCCTCAGGCGGGAGCGCGCCCGCCTCCTTTCCCAGGGCGATG
>JAUVJV010000442.1 GCA_030592245.1 Candidatus Eiseniibacteriota bacterium | reverse complement strand
GACATCAAGGAAGAGGGGATCTATGTATCCCGGGCAGGTGCCGGTCTTGAAATTGTCTGCCTTAAAGAGCACCAGGTCTCTGGAAGGATAACGGATTCTGATGGGTTGGTAATCCCCAACGTGAGCGTAGTTGTTTCGGGTGACGAGCAGGCCTACTTCTTGACAGATGAGGATGGCTACTTCGAGGTCAAAGGGCTGGTGTGTGGCGACTACACCATGAGTCCGAGCAAAGAAGGTCTGGAGTTCTATCCACCGGAGCTCGCCATCGCGGTACCTGCTGACGTTCAGGAATCTTGGGATTTCACCGGGCGACTTGTGGGATCAGTCAGAGTGGCTTCCGGTGATGGAGGTTATTTTCAACCACTGAACGGCGAGCGCCTCAGCATCCACGTGGTTGCACCAGAGTCAGGAAGCCTGAGGACCTCTATCTACACAGTCGAAGGACGGCTAGCCTGGATGTCTACCCGGGAAGTAGGCAGGGGGGTTGAAGAGACAATTGAATGGGACGGGACAAACATGGATGGCGAGCCCATGGCGTCTGGCACCTACTTCCTACGGGTCTCAGACTGCGGCTTGCATGCAGATGCGAAAGTCGTGCTGCTGAGATAAGGCCATATGTCCTCCCACCTCTCGCGGCTCCAAGAGGTCACAGGACAGCCCTGAGTCAGTAACCTGTTGGGTTATGAAGCCTGCTAAATCCCTGGTGTTCCCAAACCACACCCACTTTTCAGCTTGACATTCACTCATGTGTTTGAGTAAATTTACTCAGTACATTGAGTAATTGGGCGAGAGGAGGTTGTGCAATGTACAAGAGACCCCTCTATCACAGAATCGCTGGTCGCATCCGGGAACCCAGGAGGTTCATTCAGGTCTTGGCGGGTCCGCGTCAGACCGGCAAGACGACCCTTGCTCGGCAGATCATGGACGGGATAGGCTCTGATACGCATTATGCATCCGCTGATGAGCCTGCCCTGAAGGACTCGGTCTGGATTGAGCAGCAGTGGGAGGCCGGCCGCCACAGGACTCGATCTTCGAAGGGGCAACACGGCGCTCTGCTCATCCTTGATGAGATTCAGAAGATCCCGGACTGGTCAGAGGCCGTTAAGCGGCTTTGGGATCAAGATACAGCCGATAGGCTTCAGCTTCAGGTAATGGTGCTGGGCTCCTCGACCCTCCTAATACAGCAGGGGCTAACCGAGAGCTTGGCCGGTCGCTTCGAGGTTATTCCTGTCACACACTGGTCATTTGTGGAAATGCGTGACGCCTTCGGCTGGAACGTCGACCAGTACGTATTCTATGGAGGCTATCCCGGCACCGCAGAATTGATCGAGGATGAAGATCGATGGACCCGTTATGTGAATGACTCCTTGATTGAGACAACGATATCGAGGGACATTCTGCAGATGCGCCGGGTTCTTAAGCCGGCCTTGCTCAGGCGCCTTTTTGAGCTTGGATGTGCCTATTCAGGGCAGGTTCTCTCATACCACAAGATGCTTGGACAGCTTCAGGACGCAGGCAACACGACCACCCTTGCACATTATCTGAGGCTTCTGGAGTCGGCGGGACTTATAGCCGGTTTGCCCAAATATTACGGCCAGAGAACCCGACAGCGGGGTTCCAGCCCCAAGCTGCTGGTCATGAACACCGCGCTGATGAGCGTATCCTCCGGCCTCCGGTTCACCGAGGCGAGAAGCGATCCCCAACGCTGGGGCCGCCTTGCTGAGTCCGCTGTTGGGGCAACTCTCGCGAATGGCCTGACCGGATCTCAGGTAGACCTGTTCTACTGGGCTGCACGCAACAGAGAAGTGGACTTCGTTGGCGCAAGAGGCAAGACGCTGGTTGCGTTTGAGGTGAAGACCGGGATCAGAAAGCGAGCTCTGCCTGGGGTGTCCGCATTCGCCGGCAAGTATCCCGTTACGAAGAAATTGCTCGTCGGAACAGGGGGGATTCCGCTTGAGGAGTTCCTCTTGACCCCTCCCGTTGCCTGGTTCGAGTAGAATATCAGCTCATTAGTGCGTATCCCGGCCGGACGGTTGGGGATTCACGCTTTGTTCTCAGTCTGGCATAGGGGCAGGATGCGGCCCATTGACCTTTGGGTTATGAACTGCTTCTTGGGTAAGTACAGTGGACGAAATCCTAGGTAGGGGAGCAGCACGAACATTGGGGCAAGCACAGCGATTGATCGGCTGTATAGCTATGCGGTAGGGTGAGAGGGGCATGTCATAGCTTGAACTTGCCCTGTCTCAGCTGTTTTGCCGTTGCGTCGATGAGTCTGCTGAGGTTGATCGTGGCCCTTCCACCATTGCCGTCAAACATCTTTGCTCCTAGCCTTTCGTACTCTATCATGAAGCCTGTTTCAGGGTCGGTCCAACCGACATAGAAACGAGGATTGAGCTTGCCTTGCGGTCTGGGAAACTCAAATCCGAATATTAAGTACGGTTGAGCGGGATCCTTTGGCTTCGGCTTCAAACTAATGCAAAAGTTATGATTGACAACATACTGCTCCCCGGTCTCGTCATAGTCCGTATTGTCGTAGCCAGGGCCCCATTTCTTCCATTTCTTGACTGCTGGTGATCAGCGACACTCATTTCTCCCGGCTGGCGACAAATAGAATTCCCGGGTGCTGAGGGAATTGCTAGACTATCCAGATCCTTTTG
>JAUVJV010000199.1 GCA_030592245.1 Candidatus Eiseniibacteriota bacterium | reverse complement strand
CTCTGTCTGTTCCTCTCAGGATGCAGTGACCGTGCAACCCCGCCCTGTGGAAATGCCGATCGGTTGAGTGCCAGGGACGAGGATAACGGCCATGAAAGCGAAGAGCTGCGTTACTGGGAAATGCCGAGCGGAGCTGACGTGGTCAGAGCCGACAATGATTTCGGCTTCCGCCTCTTCAGAGAGCTCGTAAGCGAAAAGCCCGACAGTAACATAGTCATTTCTTCACTCAGCGTCTCTATTGCGCTCGGGATGACTGTGAACGGCGCAGCCGGCCAGACGTTTGTGGACATGCAGACAACGCTGGGTCTCGCGGGCTATTCGCTCGAAGGCATCAATGAGTGCTACGAGGCCCAAATCGATTTCCTGACAAATCTGGATCCCTATGTGCAGTTCGATATCGCCAACTCGGTGTGGTGCAGGGATGGAGTCCCGTTCAAGCAACCTTTCCTCGATGCTTGTTATGGCCATTTCGATGCCCAGGCTCGGAATCTCAACTTCAGCCTCCCCGATGCGTCGGACACCATGAACGCCTGGGTGGCTGATCAGACCAACAACAAGATCACAGAGATCGTTCCTGAGCATATAGATCCGCTTACAATGATTATCCTTCTGAACGCGATTTACTTCAACGGCGCCTGGGCGCATCCTTTTGCCACCGAATTCACCCAGGACGGAGGCTTTAGGCTACCCGACGGCACTATCCGAACATGCAGGATGATGTGTCGACCGGACACCGGCAACTGTTACACCCATCTGACCTCCTCCAAGTTCAACGCCCTGGATATGGCCTACGGTGACAGCTTGTTCAGCATGACCGTGTTTCTCCCGAAGGGAGGGCATTCAACTGAGTCGGTCGTCGCCGACTTCAACAATACGAATTGGGGAACCTGGATGTCTGGATTCACGCCATGGTATGGAGCGATGCAATTGCCCAGGTTTGAAGTGGAGTACAGCTTACGAATGGACGATGTGCTTGCCGCCATGGGAATGGAAATCATCTTCGAGCCTGCCTTTGCAGACTTCACACGAATGTGTACGTACTTTTCTGACTTCTACATCCAGGCAGTTCGGCACAAGACATATATCCGGGTGGATGAAGTGGGGACCGAGGCTGCCGCCGTGACTGAGGTGGAAGGAGGTCCCACCAGCATTCCTCCGCAGTTCTATGTGACAAAGCCTTTCGTGTTCGTTATTCGTGAGAATCAGCGCAACACCATACTCTTCATCGGGCAGATAACCAACCCGGGTTACTTCACGGATTAGCACGTGAGGTGGACGGCGAAGGCGGTATTACGTGTGGGGAGGATGCTGTTGAAGGTCTGGCATGCCAGGCGCGTGGGCTGAGCGATGAGTTCAATCCCGAGCTCCCCGAGACTGACGGTGACTTCTTCTGAGATCATCATCAGGCCGGGATCTCCCTGACCCACAACGAGGACCTCGGGCCTCACTTTGAGGATATCCTGTATGTCAGCGAGGAGCAGATTGTGGCCTTCTTTGCGCCACCAGTCGGGGATGACCTGTCCCGCAACGATCTTGAGATCGCTCTTGTAGGTGACGCCGTCTATGGTGATAGTGCCGAAGTTGTAGGCTTCAATCCTCATGTCATACCTCCACCTCGATTGTATTGCACGGGCGGGTGAGGTCAAGAGCGGGGACGACGTGCTTCCTGGAAGGCCAAATTCACAAGTTGGTACCTGACCCCAGGATTGTGAATTTGGGCTTACGTATTTTTCCTTGACAGGTTAGGGGGTGCCGGTTAAGGTGGCACTGGAACCTATTTGGCAGGGGGTGAACGGTATGGCAAAACTCCTCCTGGTTGAAGATGAGCCCGCCCAGTTAGATCTCTATACGCGTTTTCTTGCCCGGGAAGGTCATGAAATCAGGGGCGCTAGCTGCGGCAGGGAGGCGATCGAGATGGCGAAGAGTTTCTGCCCGTCAGTGGTGGTGATGGACCTGGTCCTGCCCGACATGGACGGGACGGAAGCGATTTCCCGCCTCCTTTGCGAGTGCGGTCAGCGCCCCAAGATCGTGATAAACACGGGCTACGAGAGGTACAGGTTCGATTTCAGGTGCTGGGGTGCGGATGCCTTCGTGGTCAAGTCGTCTGACCCGGGTGAACTGCTGAACAAGATAAGGCAGGTACTTAGGAACTCTCACATAGCCAAGCGTGAGCGCGAAGCGCGCAACTGAATTGCAGGGCTCTTTCTAAGAGGTGTCCGTGTTGATACGCTCTTAAGGAAGGCCCTGAGTCTTTAGCAGCGGGAGTACAGGGAGCGGGAGCATGCCGAAGGTATTGTTGATTGACGGATTCGCGGTGGCCTACCGTTCACACTTCGCCATGTCGAGGTCGGGGCTCACGGCCCCGGACGGCAAGAGCACGGCGGCGACCTACGGGTACACGAGCACGCTCCTGAAGCTGCTGCGGACGGAGAAACCCGACTATGCCTGCGTCGCCTTCGATACGGCGGAGCCGACTTACCGCCACGAGCTCTTCGAGGACTATAAGGCCAACCGGCCGGACATGCCTGATGAGCTGGTGGAGCAGCTGGACTGGATAAACGACGTTACGGAGGGCCTGGGAATCCCGCTGATCGCCGTGGAAGGCTTTGAGGCCGATGACATAATCGGGACACTGGTCTCGAAGGCGAGCGGTGCCGGCATGGAGACTATCGTGGTGACAGGAGATAAGGATCTCCTGCAGCTCGTGGGTCCGGCCACCAGAGTGATGATGCTTGGCGGCTCCGGCCGCGACACCAAGATGCTGGATGAGAAAGCCGTGATTGCCAAGTACGGCATTCCTCCCGGGCACCTTATCGACTACTTCGGCCTCATGGGCGACGCCGTCGATAATATCAAGGGGGTGCCGGGGATCGGCCCGAAGACGGCCGGGGTCCTGGTGAAGGAAATCGGCAAGCTCGAACAGATCTATGAGAACCTGGACAATATAGAGCCTGCCCGTGTGGGCCAGATCCTCCGCGAGCACCGGGAGACCGCCTTTGCGAGCCGCGAGCTGGTCACGGTTCACCGGGAGGTCCCGCTTCCGCTTGGGCTTGAGGATCTCAGGCTGGAGGGCTTTAAGGGGCCCGAGCTCCAGGACCTTTTCCGGAAGCTCGGATTCAGGACCCTTGCCCGCGAGGTGGTCCCGGACAGCCCACGGGAGGATCTTAATCCCGACATATGGCAGGATGCCGATCCGGCCCGGGCCGGCATAACATGTGTCAAGCGGATGGCCCTTGAGGTCAACCTCGAGGGACGGACCGCCGCCACCTCCTCGATCCTCGGGATTGCCATCTGCTGCGAGGGAGAGGGTGACTACTACTTCCCAATAGGCCACAGGGAACCCGGGAATGTCAGCGCCGGGACCTTCGGCGATGTTGCAGGCAGTTTGCTCGGCGATCCGGCGGTGCCAAAGGTCGCGCATGATATCAAGCGCGTAACCGTGGCTCTCAAGAGGCTCGGGATCGAGCCGGCGGGCCTATCTTTCGATACCCTGCTTGGCGCATATCTTCTCAATCCGGGGCAGGGCGACACCAGCGTTGAGGATATCGCCGCTCAATATCTCGGCCGTTTCATGGCCCTTGAGAAGAAGGGCAAGGCCGCCGAGCAGCTCCTTACCTTGAAGCAGGCCTCGGAGACGTGTGGCATACGATCGAGAACCATACTCGAGGTGATGGCCCCGATGGAAGAGGAGCTCCGGGCCAAGGAGCTCTGGAGTCTCTACGCCGACGTTGAGATGCCGCTGGCACGGGTGCTGGCGGACATGGAACTGAGAGGCGTGAAGATAAGCAGGAGCCACCTTTCCAGGTTGTCCGAGGATCTTGACAAACGCATGTCGCTCGCGGAGAAGGAAGCCTATGCGCTGGCCGGCAGGACGTTCAACATGAACTCGCCCCGCGATGTGGCCAGGGTGCTCTTCGAGGAGATAGGACTCAAGCCCCGCCGGAGGACCAAGACGGGTTACTCCACGGATCTTTCGGTCCTGACAGAGCTGAGCGCCGAGCACGAGCTGCCGCGCAAGATACTGGACTACCGCCAGCATTCGAAGCTCAAGTCGGCCCACGTGGACCAGCTCATGCGCTTCGCCGATCCGGAAACAGACCGGATACATGCCAACTTCCACCAGGCTGTTACCTCGACCGGCAGGCTCAGCTCCAGCGAGCCTAATCTGCAAAATGTCCCGATCCGGGGAGACCTCGGCGGGGAGATCAGGAAGGCCTTCATACCGTCGGAGGCCGGCTGGGTGCTGGTGTCTGCGGATTACTCTCAGATCGAGCTGAGGGTCGTGGCCCATCTTTCGGGTGACAAGGCCCTGGTCGATGCCTTTGCGAGAGGTGATGACATTCATTCCCAGACTGCGGCATTCGTCTTCAAGGTGAAGCCGGAGGCAGTTAGCAGAAGCATGCGGACGATTGCCAAGGCGGTCAATTTCGGCATCATCTATGGAATGGGGGTCCAGGCCCTTGCCAAGAACACCGGGCTGAGCCGCGAGGAGGCCTCAGGCTTCCTCGAGGAACACAGGCGGACCTACCCGGGTCTCTATGAATACATGGACAGGTGCCTGGAAGGGGCCAGGGAGACAGGCGTGGTCCAGACCGTCCTCGGGCGAAAGCGGTACATACCTGATCTAAAGAGCGGCCAGTCACAGATGAGGTCGGCCGCGGAACGCATGGCGATAAACACGCCGGTCCAGGGTGCGGCCGCGTACATCATCAAGATCGCCATGCTGGACATCTCCGAAGAGATAAAGAAGCAGAAACTCAAAGGCGGCATCATCATCCAGGTCCATGACGAGATCCTCGTGGATTGCCCTGAAAGCGAACGAGAGATCTTCGAGGGCATGCTCCGCGATAAGATGCGAGGGGCGTACAGCCTCCGGGTACCACTCAAGGTAGAGGTGCAAAGTGGCGCGAACTGGTACGAGGCGCACTGACAACCAGGTGCTGGTGATTGGGGTCTCCGGCATTATGGGCGCCGGCAAGTCGACGGTGGCGAGGGTATTCCAGGGACTGGGAGCGAGGCTGATCGATGCCGATGCCCTCGGGAGGGACCTGCTCATGGACAAGAACGTGAAGCAGGCCTTGATCGAGGCGTTCGGAAAGGAGATCACAACGCGCAAGGGCGAGATCGATCCTCCGAGGCTGGGTGCGGCGGCCTTCTCGAGCAGGAAGCACGTGCTCAGGCTTGATGAGATCACCCGGGGACCTCTGGTCGCGAGGATTAAGGCGCAGATCGAGAAGGTCAAAGAATCGGAGAGAGTGATCGTGGTCGACGCCGCCCTCCT
>JAUVJV010000298.1 GCA_030592245.1 Candidatus Eiseniibacteriota bacterium | reverse complement strand
TGGCTGCGGTAGTTCTGGTTCATCGACCCGGCGGTAAGGTAGAAGATCGCTTGCTTTCGTTCCATATCCGTAAGGCTGGCTTCCCAGGCATCCAGCAGTGGCTTCCCGCTCTCGGACGTCTTCTCCCGCCTGGCTTTGACATCCGGGTATCTGCCGTCCGGACCTCTCTTTTCGATCTCGTCAGCCCTGGCCAGCACATAATCCCGCAGAAGGTCTCTCCACTCCTCGAGGGGCAAAAGTGTTGAGAGAGCCTCCCGGGATGCGAAGAATTGGGTCTTAAGATGAAGCTTGGGCCTGCGGTCCCCTTCGGCCTCATCAGAGAGATGAACCGGCTTATACCCGCTTGCCACAAACTCCTCCTCAAGATCGGCCATCATCTCGAATACCGACGGGTGGAAGGGAAAGACCTTGAGCAGCCAATCGTTCTTGCGGAGATTCCTGTCAATCAGCCTGGCTCTGGCTATCTGGTCCTCCACGTCGATGTCGAGATTGTAGATGCCCACCCTGAACATTCCTCCGGCCGCTTCGATTTCCGCTCCCATTCTGTCCTGGATGGCAAGGAAGCGCTTGAAAAGCTCATTGGACCGTGACATCTGGGGAAGCCCGGCGCTGGGAGCGTTCGCAAGGGACGGCGCTATGGGAAACACCCAGCATCCTCTGAATGAGGCCCCGACCAGCATCGCTCCCCAGAAGGGATTGTTCCAGAGCGAATCGGGGATATACATGAGCGAGCCGCCCGGCATGATGTCATAGAGGATTGCCCTGGCCACATTCACGTTCTTCTGATCGAAACCCGTGAGGTTATGTACCTGCATGGCCGAGGTGTCCCAACCCTGCGCCACAAGTTCCTCAACCATCTCGTCATAATTGGCCGGCTTATCATGGGCTCTCAACACCGGGGGGATATCGTCTTCTTTAAAGCCCTGGGTATGGAGAAGATGCCGTGCTGTCCGCTTAAGATCAAGAACCGCGGGGCCCCGGGCCAGCACCGCCCGGTCATCCCAGCCGGGACCCACATAGTGCTCACCCACGCCGGTACCCGTGTAGATGGCCTCACCTCTGCCAGGGTCCAGCTCGGTGATGTCATAGAAACTTATCTTTCTGTGGTCTCTCATCACATTGTCGGTAGCGATGATGAGATAGTCAGCTATATAGGCGCTTCTGAAGGAATAATCCGCCGGGTTGGTGATATTGATATGGACTTTCACCTTGTTCTTGAGCCAATCCTGGCCGTATCGTCTGGCTCCCTCCTGCAGGCCTCTTGATGCCGCCACCGCATCCCGCAACTCTTCCTGAGACTCTCGTATCGCCTCTTCCCATTCATCAAACTCATCAGGCAACTCGACAGAGCGCCCCAGCGGGTCTTCCAGGAACTCAAGCCAGAGTCTCCCTTTGTTGGCCTCGAAATAATACTGGTCTATGAAGATCATGTAGACCGGCATCTTCCCGGTGGTGTCATACAGCTTCGCGCGCTCAATGAGGGCCCTCAGATAAGCCTCGCGGGTCATCCGATACCCGATCCGGTCGGGGTCACCCTTGCCATTATACCCGGCATAATCATGAATCCAGAGGATGTGATAGTCCTCAGCCTTGAGTATCATCCTCGCCAGCTCGATCTGGAATTGCTCATTGATCACATAGTGGACGTCATTTCCGGTGGAGAAATGTCTCCCGACCGCCCGCTCGATGATGCCATCGATCTCATCTTGAGTATCATGATCCTCCAGGCGGAGCGCATAATGCATGGGAATCCAGACCAGACGGGAGTCCTCCCAGGTGTCCCGGGATTCCTTACGGCTGTCCTCCATGAATTCAACCAGGTGCCGGAACACGTACATCACGCCCTCGTACTTCTCCTTAGGAATACCCGAATCCAGGTAGAGCCAGACCCTGAATACCTGCTCTGCCCTGCTCCCGAGGCCGTTCAGCTTGTCATGCTTCTTGCGCTGTCCAAGCAATCTGTTATAGGGGAGGATAACCTCCTCCAGCAGGGCCTCCCGGGCCACTTGTGCCGCCATCATCCACGTATCATTCGTGACGAGACCACTTTCCCCCAGGACCAGCGAGAAGGCCTTGTCGATCTCCCGGTGGTAGAAGTCCACCACGGTTTCATAAGTATGGCCCCGGGGAAAGTCCTAGTCCTTGCTGCTCATATACGCCTTGAACTCAGCGGCGCCACTATCGAGTATCTCAAGGTGCTTCTCATGAGACCGTATCTCCTGGTCAAGGAAAGGTGCGGTGAAGAGGTTTATCCAGCCGCCGGTCTCCCTCAGGTCGGCAATCGTCTCGGCGAGCTCGGCGCCAGGCTGATAGTCCGGCGCCCGGAGCTCAGGGCTTTTCGGGAGATTCACATAGTCATGGTCAGGTCTGGTGCGTCCCATTCTCGATTGCCAGAGCGGAATATTAAGCCCCAGGCTGAATGACGGATCTCTCCCCAGTACCCAGCCGAACCGGAAGTCCGCTCCACCGCCGAAGACCCCACCCCTCCACAGGGGAAAGGTAAGGGTGGCAATAGGCCTAAACTTCTTGTCACCGATCGAGTAGTCCGCTCCAACATGCAGGAGCAAGGAACGGCTGCCGATCATGGCACGGACTCCGCCATCTATGTCTCCCGCGATACCCTGGCCGTATCCTTCCAGGGCAAAGCCCAGAAGACCATTGACCGGATGATCCAGGTCTCTGTAGACTCCGAAGTCGAGCTCACCGCCAACCTGGTGGTTGCTTTCTACCTCACGGTCCCAGACCGCCATGACACCGCCGTACGGTTTCCAGAGCGGGGGAAATCCCATGGATCTGGTGAGCTCCTCGTCCGCGTCTGTCGTTTCCTGGGCCGCCGCGAGGGCCGGGACCAGGCACACCAGCATAAGAATCGAGATAGCGCAAAGAACAAGTGCGGTTGTATTTGTCGGATATTCCGCCAATCTACTCATAGCCCCCCCCGGTGATATCCTCCTGGCCACACTTCGCAGCCACATTGATCAGTATCGAATGACTCCATTCTATGCAAAGCGGGCCTGAACTCAAAGTGTTTTCCTGATTCTCTTCCTGTTCCCAGCGCTCCGGGCATCCTCAATTGACAAGCGGCGGCTCATTGCTTACCCTGCAGTTGAGCGTTCCAATGCCATATCCATGTTAGACGAGGTGAAGAGAGATAAGATGAAAGTCAAGACGTTGATACTTGCCTGCTGCTCCCTGCTGGCATGGAGCCCGGTGATGACTGCCTCGCCGCAACCAGCCCTCTCCGCCGAGGAGAATCTTCAGGAGACCATAGATTATCTGCTCGAGTACGTAAGGGCCTCGGATGTCGCCTTCATCCGGAACAACAAGGAGCATACGCCCGAGGACGCCGCCGAGCACATCATGAAGAAGTACAAGCACTACAGGAAGAAGATCAAGACCCCCGAGGACTTCATCCGGCTTTCGGCCACCAAGAGCATGATGTCGGGAAAGGCTTACACGATCAGGACCAAAGACGGGGTGACCATGACCTCCGCCGAGTGGCTGACCCAGGCTCTCGAGGAGTACCGCAGCGCTAATGCCGCACCGGCCGAGGCCTTCGCGGCCAAGGCAACGACGCCGAAACCTGGAACACCCGGGCCTGCCGGGGTGGAAATGCAGGTGAATCTCCAATGCCCGGATAGCTCCCGGTATGAGATGAAAGGTCTTGAGCGGTCCTCCGGGGATTGCGATGATCCTTACAGGGACTGTGTCTCCGTGAAGATAGGATACCCCGAGATCATCGAGACTCCTTTTGTCGATGCGGAGCGCGGCATCAATGCCTTCATCTTGCAGGCTGTGCTTAAGCCTCTCTCGGAGGAAGAGCAAATAGGGGACCTGGAGGAACTCACCGAGGGGTTCTTCGGCGAGTACCGGAGCATTAAGCAGGACATGCCCGATTACGCCACCGGCTGGTTTCTGGAGAGAACCATCACCGTCATCCACAATGCGCCACACATATTGAGCCTCGACATGAACGAGATCACTTTCACCGGTGGCGCGCATCCCAACTCGACCAGGAACTATGTCAGCCTGGATGTTTCCACGGGGATGACTCTGATTCTCTCGGACATCC
>JAUVJV010000001.1 GCA_030592245.1 Candidatus Eiseniibacteriota bacterium | reverse complement strand
TGGGTTTCAAAGAGGCCCAGCGTATTGGGGTTCGTGATCATGATCGCCGCAACCTCTTCATCGAGGTGGGCCCTGACATCATCGGGGTCTATCCGTCCGTCGCTTCCCGACTTCACCTCGACCGCATCATATCCGGCGACTTTCACGCTCGCCGGGTTGGTTCCGTGGGCCGAGTCGGGGATCAGGACCTTGCTCCGGGGTATGCCCCGGTCTTCGTGATAAGCACGCACCATCAGCATGCCGGCAAACTCCCCGTGCGCGCCGGCGGCGGGTACCATGGTGATATCATCCATGCCGGTCACCTCACAGAGCGCGCGCCCGAGCTCATGGATCAGGCCGAGCGCCCCCTGCGAGAGCGCCTCCGGGACCAGCGGGTGAAGTCCGGCAAAACCCTCCAGGCCTGCGACCGCCTCGGAAGCCTTGGGGTTATATTTCATGGTGCATGATCCAAGCGGGTAGAAGTCCCTGTCAATATGATGATTGAGTACGGAGAGGTTGATGAAGTGTCTAACCAGCGTAGGCTCCGAGACCTCCGGAAGTTCCGCAGGTTTCCCTCTCAAGGACTCCGGCGGCAGAACCGACTCGGGATTGACCTCAGGCACGTCGCACTCCGGAAGCGAGTAAGCTCTTCGCCCCGGACCGCCGGCCTCGAATATGGTACCGTACTCAGCCACCGCTAATCTTTCGCCTCCTCGTCTATCTGTTTCATCACAGTCACCAGATTGTCTATCTCTTCCCGGGTCCGCTTCTCGGTGAAGGCAAGGAGCACCGAGTTTTCGAAACCGGGATATAAATCTCCAAGGGGTAAGCCGCCCAGGATCTTCGAATCGGCGAGCCTGTCGACCATCCGGGCAGCAGAGCCGGGGACCTCAACAACGAATTCCCTGAAGAAGGGCCGGTTGAAACGGAGATTGAAACCGCTCTCGGTGAGCTTCTCCCTGGCATAGACCGCCTTCGACAGGCACAACCCGGCCAACTCCACGAGCCCCTGTTTCCCGAGCCACGCGAGATACACGGCGGCGCGCAGGGCTATCAAGGCCTGGTTGGTGCAGATATTGGAGGTGGCTCTCTCACGGCGGATGTGCTGTTCCCGCGTCTGAAGGGTAAGGCAATAGCAGGTTTTTCCGTCCGCGTCCACCGTCCTCCCCACAATTCTCCCCGGCAGGCGTCTCAGGTGCTCCCTGCGACTCGCCATGAAACCAAGATAGGGTCCACCATAGCTTAGGGGCGTGCCCAGGGCCTGCCCCTCTCCCACGACGATATCCGCCCCGTAAGCTGACGGGGCGGCAAGAAGTCCAAGGGAGATCGGGTCAACGGAAGCAATGAAGAGCGCGCCGTGCTCGTGTGCCGCCGAGCCCACGGCAGCTCCATCCTCCACAATCCCGAAGAAGTTGGGGTTTTCAAGAACCACGCAGCACGTGTCCGGGCCAACAAGGGCCGCGATCTGTGAAGGGTCGGTGACCCCCTTTCCCGGATCGGTGACCTTGATCTCAAAGGCCGTCGCCCTCAGGTATGATCGCAGAACCTCCAGCCGGAAGGGATTCACGCAGCCGCTTACCACGATCTGATTTCTCCGGTTCACCGCATTGGCCATCAACGCGGCTTCCGCGATCGCGCTTCCTCCGTCATAGAGCGATGCGTTGGCAACCTCCATGCCGGTCAACCTTGCAATGAGGGACTGGAATTCGAAAATCGACTGGAGCGTGCCCTGGCTCACCTCGGGCTGGTAAGGCGTATAAGCCGTAGAGAATTCCGAACGCGAGGTGATGTGATCGACCACGCTGGGTATGAAATGATCGTATGCACCGGCGCCCAGGAAACAGGTCCACTCCGCTGCAGAGGAGTTTCTTGCCGCCATATCGCCGAGCAACTTCCTGGCCTCCATCTCGGACACGGGCGGAGGCAACTCGAGGCTGCCCTGCAATCTCAGGTCTTCCGGTATGTCGGCAAGCAGGTCTTCAAATGACTCGACGCCAATGGCGTCCAGCATCTGCTGCTTCTCCCGGTCGGCGCCAGGAATGAAACCTCTCACATTTACTCTCCGGCTCTGGTGTAAATTCCTATTCCACCGGTATCACTCCCCGGTGAGCTCGCGGTACTTCTCCGGCTTAAGCAGGGAATCCAGTTGGCCTGGATCCTCCATCTTTATCTTCACCATCCAGCCGTCACCGTAAGGCGAGGACTTGATGACTGAAGGATCGGCACCGACGGCGTCGTTCACCTCGACGATTTCACCGGTGACCGGGGCATGCATGTCGCTCACCGCCTTGACGGCTTCGATGGTGCCCATGGGGCTCATCTGCGTGACCTTGGTGCCTGCGGGCGACAGTTCAACATAGACGATGTCGCCCAACTGGTTCTGGGCGTAATCGGTAATGCCTACCGTGGCGATGTCACCATCAACCTTGACCCACTCGTGTTTCTCGCTATAGAGCAGATCGTCAGGAGTCATGTCCTAGTCTCCTCTCTTATTCCGGCTCCGGTCTCTTGTAGAACGGTCCTCTGACATATTTCGCGTCTGTTCTCTGTCCTCTCAAATCAATCTGGAATTCGGTGCTCCGCTTCGCATAGTCCGCTTCCACGTACGCAAGCGCGATGCCGCATTTAAGCGAGGGAGCAAAACCCCCGCTTGTCACCCGGCCCACTTCCCTGTCACCCGACCACACGCCGTAACCGGGCCGCGGAAAACGCTTCGCTTCCGAGAGGAGGCCGATCAGCCTCTTCTTGACCCCCTCGGCCTTCTGCCGGAGGAGAACCTCCTTACCGAAGAAGTCCCCGTTGTCCAGTTTCACGATCCATCCCAGGCCGGCCTCGAGCGGGCTGGTGGTCTCGTCCATGTCACTGCCGTGAAGCCGGAATGCCGCCTCGAGTCTCAGGCTGTCCCTGGCGCCCAGTCCTATGGGAACGGGCCTGGATCCGGCCTTCATTATGGCGTCCCAGACAGCTCCGGCTTTGTCCGAGCCGGTATAGATCTCGAGGCCATCCTCACCCGTATACCCGGTGCGGGATACCAGACACTGGACCCCGGCGATCGTTGCCCCCATGGAACGGAAAGATCCCAGCCCGGAGACGTCATCGTCGCAGACCGCGGCCACCATTTCCACGGCCCCGGGGCCCTGAACGGCAACCTGGGCGGTCTCATCACTCAGGTTTCTCACCTTGACGCCTTCGGGCGCCCGCTCACTCATCCAGCCGAAGTCCCGCTCGACGTTCACGGCATTGACCACGAGCAGGTAATCAAACTTGCGTCTATAGACAAGGAGGTCATCGATCACTCCGCCCTCATCATTCAGCATCGCCGTGTACTGGACCTGCATGAGATCGAGCGCCGCCACATCGTTGGTCGTGAGTTTGTTCACATAGTCGGCGGCCCCGTCACCGGAGATGGATATCTCTCCCATGTGGGATACGTCGAAGATGCCCGCATCGGTGCGGACGGCCAGGTGTTCCTCGACGATGCCGGCAAACTGCATCGGCATGTGGAAACCGGCGAAGGCGACCATGCGCCCGCCGAGTTCAACGAGCCTGTCATGAAACGGTGTTTTCTTAAGTTCCAAATCTCCTCCCGGAACATGTTAGATTACTCTGCTTGAGACTTTTGCGCAAGAAGTGAAAAGATCTTCCCTACCGGATGCTACCGGGCCGCTTTCCGCGTGCGCCTCCTCCCGGCCTCTTCATCGAAGATCTGCCGGAGCACTTCACCCGTATACGATTGCTTGCAGGCGGCGACCGCCTCGGGCGTACCCTCGGCCACGATCCTGCCTCCCCCGTCACCCCCCTCGGGACCCAGGTCTATGATATGATCAGCAACCTTTACGCAATCGGGATTGTGCTCTATCACGATCACGGTGTTTCCCTTGTCCACAAGCCTGTTCAAGACCCCGAGCAGCATGAGCGTGTCTTCAAAGTGGAGGCCCGTGGTGGGCTCGTCCAGGATATAGAGGGTGCTGCCCGTGCCGATCTTGGAGAGCTCCCTGGCCAGTTTCACGCGCTGGGCCTCTCCCCCGGAAAGGGTCGTTGCCGGCTGGCCAAGCTCGATATAACCCAGCCCCACATCGTAGAGCGTGTCCAGCTTCCGCTTTATGGGCGGTATGTTCCGGAAAAAGTCCCTCGCCTCGGCCACGGTCATCTCGAGGACCTCGGCGATGTCCCGTCCCCGGTACTTGATCTCCAGGGTCTCGCGCTCATAGCGGCGGCCCTTGCAGACATCACACCTGACATAGACGTCGGGCAGGAAATGCATCTCGATCTTGGTCACGCCGTCACCCCGGCAGGCTTCACACCGGCCACCCTTGACGTTGAAACTGAACCTGCCCGGCCGGTAGCCTCTCATCCTCGCCTCGGGAATCTGCGCGAAGACATCCCTTATCGGAGTGAAAAGCCCGGTATAGGTAGCCGGGTTCGAGCGGGGCGTCCTTCCGATTGGCGACTGGTCGATGTCGATCACCTTGTCGATCTCATCGATTCCTTCTATCCCATCATGTTCGCCGGGCTCATCCTTCGCCCTGTAGAAGTGCCTGGCCAGCGCCCGGTAGAGGATCTCATTTACGAGCGTGCTCTTTCCCGAACCCGAAACGCCCGTCACGCAGGTCAACGTGCCGAGCGGGAACCTCACATCCAGGCCCTTTAAGTTATACTGACGCGCGCCCTTGACCAGCAGGCTTTCGCCGCTTCCGGCTCGCCTGGCCTCCGGCGTGGCAATCCACTTGTCCCCGGACAGGTACCTCCCGGTGAGGGAGGCCCGTTCCTTCTTTATGTCCGACGGGGAACCGGCTGCCACCACGCGCCCGCCATCCTTGCCCGCACCCGGGCCCAGGTCCACGACATGGTCGGCAGTCAGGATGGTCTCGCGGTCGTGCTCGACCACGATCACGGTATTGCCCTGGTCCCGCAGCCGCTCGAGCGTATCCAGCAGCCGGCGGTTATCGCGCATGTGAAGTCCGATGCTGGGCTCATCCAGAACATACAGCACCCCCACCAGGCTTGATCCTATCTGGGTAGCGAGCCGTATCCGCTGGAGCTCTCCTCCGGCGAGGGTCGATGCCGTGCGTTCGAGCGTAAGATACGAAAGTCCCACGTCGGCCATGAAGCGCAGCCGGTCCTTGATCTCTTTCACTATGGGCGTGGCGATCCTTGCCGATGTGCCCGTGAACTTGAGACCCGCGAAGAACCCGATGCTCTCGCCAACCGAGGAAGCCGTGACCTCGCTTACCGAACGGTCGGCGATCTTGACGGCCAGGCTCTCGGGACGCAGCCTGCTGCCATTACACGAGGGACAGGGCCGCATCGCCATGAACTGCCCGATCCAGGAGCGGATGTCATCGGAGTCGGTTTCGGTGAACCGGCGCTCGAGGTTTGGTATCACTCCCTCGAAGGGCGAAAGGTATTCCGAGGATCTCCCGCGGCCCGAGTTGATCTTAAAGAGGATCTCTTCATCGCCGGTCCCATGGAGCAGCACCTTCCGGTGCGCTTTCTTAAGCTTCCCCCACGCCTTCTTTGTCGGAATGCGGTAGCGGCCGACCACCGACTGGATCATGGCCCAGGTGACCATGCTGCGCTTCTTGCCCCACGGCAGGACCGCGCCCTCCTCGAGGCTCAATCTCTCATCCGGCACCACCAGCGAGGGATCCACTTCGAGCTTCCGCCCCAGGCCATCACAGTCGGGACAGGCCCCGTAGGGACTGTTGAACGAAAACATCCGCGGGGAAACCTCGGGAAAGCTGACACCGCAGTCCACGCACGCGAAGAGCTGGCTCAAGACCAGGTCCTCGTTGCCTCCCAGCTTGACCACCACCACACCGTGTCCGTGCTTCAGGGCCGTCTCAACCGAATCGGCCAGCCTCCACCTCACGTCACCCACGATCTTCAGCCTGTCGACTATGATCTCGATCGTATGCTTCTTGTTCTTGTCCAGTTTGACTCTTCTATCGAGATCGTGGATCCGGCCGTCGATCCTTGCCCTGACGAAACCCTCTTTCCTCGCCCTGGCTATCAGGGCCTTGTGCTCGCCTTTTCGTCCCCGGATCAGCGGAGCCATTATCTGAACTGAAGCGCCCTCCCCCGCCTCGAGGATGCGGTCCACCATCTGCTCCGCGGTCTGCCTGGCTATGGGCTTGCCGCACTCGAAGCAGTGAGGGATGCCAACGCGTGCGAAGAGAAGTCTCAGGTAATCGTAGATCTCGGTAATGGTACCGACAGTGGAGCGCGGGTTGGTGCCCGCGGTGCGCTGCTCGATGCTTATCGCAGGGGAGAGCCCCTCGATATAATCGACGTCGGGTTTCTCCATTTGCCCGAGGAACTGGCGCGCATAGGTGGAAAGCGATTCGACATACCTTCTCTGGCCCTCGGCGTAGATAGTATCGAAAGCCAGCGAGGACTTGCCTGATCCGCTGAGGCCGGTTATTACCGTGATCTTGTCACGCGGAATTCTGACATCTATGCTCTTGAGGTTGTGCTCTCTCGCACCCTTGACAACTATATAATCCTTGGGCATCAGGGTTCCTTCTCAATCTCGATCAACCTTTCCTCGGAGGCCTTGCCCCAGTCGCTCTCCGTTCCAAATCGTCGAATATTGTCCCGGTAGATCCTCTTCGCGTGATCCTCCAGGCCTGCCTTCTCGCATTCCAGCCCGGCACGGAACGCGGAAGTCCCGGTCCATGCTCCTCCATCCGGGAACATGTAGGAGACCCTGAGGAACTCACACGCCGCCCTGAGCTCGTCTCCCATTTCCGCATAGGACTCGCCCGTCCAGTACATGGCCTCGGCGGCGGCGTCCACGGTCTCCGCGTACTGGAGAAGACCGGAATAGATCCTGATCGCCTCCTCCGGACGGCCCTCGGTCTCGAGGGGATAGGCGCTCCGCATGAGGGAGCGCTCGAATCTCTCAGAGAATGGGAATGTCACGGCGTGCTTCCAGAAAGCGCCTGCGGCTTGATCCAGGCGCTCACCTTCCTCCAGGGCAAGACCCCGGTTGAACAGGGCGTTCTCGACCAGGGACGCACTGCCTGAATGAGACGCCAGCTCGAAGTACATCGCCGAGGAATCGAACTCCTCAAGCATGTAGTAAGTGGTCCCGAGCTTGAAGCAGGTATCATAGTAAAGATCATCCCTTTCAGGATCATCCCCCAGGTAAGCTTCTTCGATCAGATGGAAAACCCGGGCGGCTTCATCGGGCTTGCCGTCCACCAGCTTCTGGATGCCGTGCCGGTAGATGACAGTCGGCGGAACCGAATGCCCCTTCTCAGAAACCAGCAGACTGTCCAGCTCTCGGGCGGCCGAATCGGCAAGACCTTCGCGGTACAAAAGATTAAGCGCACGGGCATCGAGGTCTCTCTTCCCCGCCCCGTCCAATGGGAAACGCTCCTTGAATCTGATGGCCTGGGCCGAGCATTCACCCGGGGGCCCGCTCACGCACGCATAGTGCGCTCTCTCGCGAAGCAGCCTGAAAGCTCCATAAATGTCAGCGCAGTGGGTCTCGCCGGCCTCAAGCACCTCCAGCACCCCGTCCGGCTCAACTTCTTTTCTGAGCTTGCCCGCATGGAGCATGGCATCGCAGGCAAGGTCCTTGTCCCCGGCCCTGACCTCCCGGGCCAGCACGTCCAGTCCCAGGCCGGTGTACCCGGAAGCGGCAAGATCGCTGGCACGGACAATCCTCACAACACCGGCAAGGTCATCCCTGATGCCGGGGAACGCGGAGTCCAGGTGGGCCGAGTCCAGTTCGCCGGAGTAAGCACCCCTTGGGTCGGCCGGGGAAGCCAGCAGGCCGAGTCTGAGCTTAACCGCCTTCAACAGCGACGCGGACAGCAGTCTCGAGAGCATCTCCCGGTAGTAGATCGCCGCCGAATCCGCATCGCCCGCCAGTTCATAACATGTGGCCAGACTCAAAAGAGCCGGCGTGTGTTTTCCGGCCTTGAGATAATGCCCGGCCGCTTCCGAGATGCCTCCCGAATAGAGATAGCAATCGCCGATTCCCACCTCACAGAGTTCCGATACCGGAGGCTTCCGCCAGACCTGCCTTGTCGCCTGGAAACCTTCCAGGGCCCCCACGTAATCCCCGGCCAGGAACTTCATCCGGGCCCGGAGGACACCTGCAAGCGGGGCTTCAGGCGAGGTAGGATATTCCCTGGACAGTCTCCTCAGTACCATTATGCACCGGGCATAGACATTACCGTCCCGGTTGGAGAACAGATCGAAGAGCATGCGGGAAAGCTCGTGCAGGTCGCCGCTGGAGAGATCCTCGCGGATACTGATCTTCTGAATAACCTCGAAGGCCCGCTGCCGGTCGACCGCCAGCCAGTCGGTCGAGAGCTTCAGGGCATCTATCAACCTGGCAGCTTCGACGTGGTTGGTGTCGGAGACCGCGGCCACAAGTTCAAGGGCGTCGGCCCGGAGGCCATCGTCGCCCGTTCTTATTCCCTCCAGCGCCAGCGGAACCGCCAGCCTGACCTTCACATCATCGGCCAGAGGGCCTGCTTGTATGGTATCAAGGGCGCTCCTGTAAAGGCCCACCGCCCGCTCGAAGTCCTTGAGCCTGTCAACGAAGAGATCTCCCATTTCGACATCGGAGGCCCCCTGCTGCACAACGCGTGTGACCTCTCCCGCGATATCCAGCTCGGTGGGCGTAAAGCTCTCTATCAGGCGGGCCGATCGCTCCGCCCCCAGGCTGTAGCCTGAAGGCATCGGCGACTGCGATATTCGTCTATAAAGCGAGGCGGCCCGGTCGGCGTCACCGGCCTGCTCCAAGAGCACCGCGATCGCCGCCACCGCGGAATGGTCATATCCCGTCTCGAGATCCTCAAGCAAGAGCTCCAGGTTGGCCCGGGCCCGGGCCTCCTGGCCGGCTTCCACGAACATGCGCGCCACCTCGAACCGTTCCTCCGGCCTCAGGCCCTCCACCATCCCGGCGAGCCTGGGAGCTATCTCGGCCACAAGCCCCAACCTTTCCTTCCTCAGGGCAAGCGACATGCAAGCTCCGATGCACCTGGCCCTGAATGCCGCGGTCTCTGCCTGCCTGGCAAGCACCACGAGCGTATCGCAGGAACCTGCAGAATCAGCCAGGGAAATGGCGCGCGCGTATCTCAATTCACGCCCCGCGCCCGGGGCCACCGGGCGACGCAGCAGCGCGTCACAATACGCATGAACGTCTTCCCCCCACTCGGCCATGCGGACGATCGATGTCTTGATCTCGGGACAGGCCGAGACGGTGAACTCCGTGTCAGCCAGCACCGGCTCTATCAGTATGCGCCAGGTCTCGGGAAGTACCACGTCCAGGTCCGGAGCATGTTCACATGCGACCGTCCCGAGCAGCTCGGCGCTGCTCCGCGAGATATCCCCGTGGAGATCTCCGAACTCCTCCAGGTCACCCACCCTCAGACTGCATCGCAGAAGTCCCAGGGTGGCCTGGGCGCTTTGGCCCTTCCTGGCTTCCTCGTAAAGCTCCCTTGCGTGGGCGATGTTGCCGATCTCTTCCTCGCAGAGGGCAAGGTAGATCAGGTACAGCGACCGGCCGGCCCCGGGGATATGCGGCTCGATCGACTTAAGGTTGAAGCGCGCCTCATCCACGTCACCCGCATGCACCTGGCACTGCGCCTTCATGAAGATGGACTCTACAAGGATGTCCTTGGGCGGAAGTTCCTCGATCAGGCCGTCCAGGATGGCGATGGCCTCCTCGCACTGCCCGGCCTGATGGTGCGCCTGTGCCTTGATGAAGCGGGTGCTCTGGCCAAGGCGCCTGGGTTCGCACTCTATCGCCTCGGCCAGATCAAGCGCCTCCTGGGCGCGATCCAGGCCATTGAGGTAGCGCACCAGCTCACGGCAAGCATCAAGGTCGCAACGCTCGAGGCAGACCGACTCAAGCTCGGTTCGGTAGAGCTCGGGAAGATCCGATTTCCTCAGATACTCGGCGTATTCGGAGACCTGCTGCGCTCCGGCCGGAGTAATGGAAAGCGCCGATGAGGCAATTGCGAAGATGATGGCAAACACATAGGCGGCTGATACAGAATACGAATATCTCATCTTGACCGAACCTCGATACACTTCTCAATGAGAATGCAGAAGGAAAATCGCCTAATCATAATCCCCACAACCCTTGACGGTCAACCCAATTGTAATCACCCCTGCGACCGCGGGGCCGGGAGATGAGACGCTACCTCGAGAAAACGAGAACCAGGACGCCGAGGGGAATCAGGTAGAAGGCAAAGAGGTGGAACCTGTTCCTGACGATTGCCCTGAAGAGAAGCGATATGGCGAAGTAGCCTCCGGCAAAGGCAGGGATGGCCGCGGCCAGGATGACGACGGGACTCCCCCCCATCCTTCCGCTTACGAGGTCGATGGCGCCTGCCCCCAGGATCGCCGGAAGCGACAGCAGAAGCGAAAACTCGAATGTCTCTTCCTTTCTTGCTCCTGAAAGAAGCCCGGAGCCTACCGTAAGGCCCGAGCGGGAAAGTCCGGGAATGATGGCAATGGCCTGGGCGATGCCGATGATGAGGCTCCGCCCGATACCGATCGATGCGATCGACTTCGCGAGCTTCCCTGAGGCAAGGACGAATGCCCCGGTGAAGATCAGCATTATGGCGGTGGTGGTGACATCCTCGAAGAGGCGGCCCACCTGATCGCGTATGAGCAGGCCCACAAAGGCTGCCGGCACCGAAGCCAGGATAATGAAGAGGAAGAGCTTAAAGTCCGCCGCCTGGCTTTCCGCAAGGTTCCCGGGACCGGAAAGAACCGCCTTCACAACCGCGCCAAGGATCGAGGCGATGCGCTTCCTGAAGTAGACTATGACGGCGAGTGCCGTCGCCAGGTGGGTCACCACCTCCAGGGTTATCCCAACCTCTTCCACGCCCAGGAAGGTCTTGGCGATGACCATGTGCCCGCTGGAACTCACGGGCAGGAACTCGGTCAGGGCCTGGACCAGCCCGATGATCACGGCTTTCAAGACCTCAGGCATTGTCTCTCCTATTGCTCCGGCAACCTATACCCCGGCAAGAAAGAAAGCCGCAAGACCGGCGGGCATCGCGACCTTGAGCAGTGTGGCTACCGCCCCCGAGACACGCTCCACGGCGGCTGTGTCATTCCCCGCGCGAATGATCTTCAATATGCAGATCACAAGCAGCGGGTATACCACAAGTACCACCGGTAGTAAATAGAGATAACCGTACAACCGGAACACATATGGCACGAGGCTCAAGACGATCACACCACCGATACACCACAAGGCAACCTTAAGCGACCGATCTGCCCCCAACCGGACCGCAAGTGTCGGAACACCCGCGGCACGGTCTCCGCGGGCATCGCTCACACCCTTGGCTATCTCTCGTGCAAGATGGAAGAGCATGGCAATCGAAAAAGGCATCAACCCTGCGTGAGCATTGCCTCCGGTCATGGCTCCGAGGAGAAATCCTGACGAGGCAACGGCGCTCACCGCGACATGCCCGACTAACCCAAGGGCCTTCAGCTTCCAGGAGTAAAGCCACAGCGCAGCCATCCAGCCCGTGCAGAAGAGCACCACCTCCCTCCCGCTCAGCATTGCAAAACCCAGCCCCACAGCCCACAGGACGATCACGACAGCACCCGCGCGCTCCCTGGTCAGGCGTCCGTCCACAAGGGGCCGGCCGGGCTTGTTGATCGCGTCGCTCGTCACATCGTAAAGATCATTGAGCGCATAAGCGCCGGCGCAGACGAAGAAAGCCATCACGGATGCCAGCACCGCGTCCGGAGCGATCTCTCCGGATACGAGGAATGCCCCTGCCAGCACGGAGATCAATGCGATGAGGCAATTATGCGGTCGTGTGAGAACGGCTATGTCCCTGAGCTTCCGGAAAGCGTTCACCTGTGGAGACTCTCTGCTCGCTTGTAGGCTTCCTTTGCCTTGGGCATGTCACCCTTGTGATCATAGGCCACGCCCAAGTAGTAATAGCTTCGCCAGTCGGAAGGCTGAATCGCAACCGCGCGCTCGAAGGAGGCGATGGCATGATCGACCTCTCCCTTGCCTAGATAGGCCTGGCCAAGATAGAAATAGGCCCTGGCATTGTCCACGTCCAGGTCCAGGCACTTGATGAAGCTGCGCACCGCTTTGGAGTGAAGACCCTTGCGAAGATATGCATGACCGAGCTGGAACAAGGCCTTTGATGACTTGGGCTCGATCTTGAGGCTCTCCAGAAACTCGTCGATCGCCTCCTCCACGTCTCCTTTGTTGCTTAAGGCCACGCCCAGGTTGTAATGCTCCTCGGCTCCGTCACCGCCCAGCTTGATGGCGACCCGAAATTCCTCGATTGCCTCATCGAACATGCCCTGGTCACCATAGATCGCGCCAAGGTTGCAGTGCCACTGAGCGTTGCTCGCGTCCTTCTCGACCGCTTTGCGGAGCTCGATGATCGCGAGATCCTTCTTGTCCTTTTTGTCGTATATCAATGCCATTTCGCTGTGGGCCTTGGCGCAGGACTGATCGTACTTAAGACACTTCTGAAACGCGAGAAGGGCGTCCTCGTGCTTCTCGCTCCGCGCATAGGTCATTCCCAGCCTGTAGTGGGCCTCGGCACACTCGGGCTCGATCTCGATCGCGCGGTTGTGCGCCTTGATCGCCTCATCATGCATGCCCCTCAGGGCATACACTTTGGCAAGGCTATAGTGGGGTGCGGCGCACTCCTTGATGCCGGCGGCCTTCAGGAAGATCGATACGGCTTCATCGTAGGTCTTAAGATCCGCCAGCGCGTCACCGTAAGCGATCAGCACCTGGAATTCATCGGGATGGCCTGCCAGGTATCGCTCGATGTACGAGATGGCCTGATCGTACTTGCTGCCGGCCCTGAGCGCGCTCACCAGGTTCAGGAGAATACCCGTATCCTCCGGGTTTTTCTTGAACTTGGCCTTGAGGCCCCGGATGTCTGTGTCTCGCATATCGCATCCTGAGATTCGAATAGAAATTGTGCGACATTAATCCGCGCATCAACAATCTGTGCGTTCAGGAGAAGTTATCACAGGGAAGGGAGTCTGTCAAACTCACTCGTCCTCGCCATCGACCACGATCTCGACATCGACAGCGAGGTTAACTATTACATGGCCGGACTTGCCGTCCCGGGAAAGCCTGACGGGTATTCTCAGCTGCTTCCCGCCGGGCACTCCGGCCTCAACCGTCACCGGGGACCCGCCCCCACAGTCTACCGGGGCGGGTTCTGGATCCCGCGGTGATGGTTCATAGACAAGCGGCGCCTCAGCGGTCTGAGTTGCCGTTGCCTGTTCAACGGACGGACAGGAGTCACCGGTCGAAGCAGGAGCAGGAGAGGGTTCTTCACCCGGGGAGGGGACATCCGAAACCTTGTCCTTGATCGTGGAGGAGTCTTGTGCACCTTGCTCCACTGCGCCCTGGGCCTCGCTCGGCTCAGGAACGCAACCGAATGAAAGCTCCTGCCCGTCCAAATTCTCTTCGTTACTTTTCTGGTCTTGAATAAGCTGTTCACGGAGTTCTGCCATTACCATCCTGGTGGCTGCCCCGAGCGTCTCAAAAACACCGGTTCCATCGGTGGCGATGCCCTCGAAGCTGGGAACTCCCCGCTTGTTGAGCTCGCTCTCGAGTTTGTCGACTGGCAGAATCGACTGGAGGTCCCGCTTGTTATACTGCACCACCATCGGGATCGTTGCGATGTCCTTACCGTGCTCTTTGAGGTTCTCCTGGAGGTTCTTGAAGCTCTCGCGGTTGGCCGCGAGTTCCTCGGCCTGGGAATCCGCCACGAACACGACGGCATCCGCGCCCTTGAGCACCAGTTTCCGGGTGGCGTTGTAGTAGACCTGGCCCGGGACGGTGTAAAGCAGGAATCTCACCTTGAAGCCGGCGATCTCCCCGCCTTCGATCGGAAGGAAGTCGAAGAAGAGCGTCCGGTCAACCTTGGTCTTCATCGAGACCATCTTGCCCCGCAGATGCGGAGCGGTTGTCCCGTAGATATGCTCTAGGTTGGTAGTCTTGCCGCTGAGTCCCGGACCGTAGTACACGATCTTTGCGTTGATCTCGCGTCCGGAATAGTTGAAGACGACCATGAACCCAACCTCCCCAATCTGTAGGTTCCTTACACCCTCTGCCCTTGGGTGAGTGCAACAAGCATGCCAGCCGGGAGCGAAATGCGTGCGCGGTAAGGAGCCCCTACTGCGTTGAGTTTCAAGGGGATAATCAGGCTTGCAAATCGCAAGGTTGGATTCAGGGTTGGTGTAAGGTCAAATCACATTGCACCGGGCAACGGAATCCGCAAATTGCAGCTCATCTCACCTTTCCAGGTGCTTGAGCCAGACCCCGTGGGTTTCCTCGATCCTCGCCGGAAACCGCTTGTCAGAGAAGTGCCCGTTGTAATGGGCCAGGAAGCGCGGCTTTATATCGTCATAGCCTTCGAGCGGGAAGAATCGCGTCACCTTCCGGAACATGCCGTCGGACTCGGAATAGATCCAGACCGACAGCCGTACCACCTTGTGGTAGTTTGAGTCGGCATAGTTGACATGGGGATCACCGTCGATGTCGAACCAGAGTGAAGTGCAGTCCTCTTCGACATCGAAGCCGTGCTTTTCGACCATCAAGTTCTTCCAGAGATCGTATATCCCGAGGGGTATATATCGCACCGACCCCGAGCCGGTCTCGGTGTCCCGCCTCTGGACCCTGCAACGGACAATCTTTTCCTTCGCCAAGTTCGCCTCCGTGCACACCTTAAGCCTGTGCAAATGTTGCTGTCAAGTCACAAATCTCCTCAAAGGACCGACAATCTTGACAAAGACAAGAATCTGGTATATACAGCAAGTACGGTCCTTTCAACGGAGTGTGCAATTGACACGCTATTCATTTCTCTCCGGCCTCGCCGGCGTGCTACCGTACCCGGTCTCATACCTACTGGGTGAGACGCTCGGAATGGGCTATTTCCTGCTCTCGGGAAAGAGAAGGCGAGTCTTGAGGCAGAACCTCTCGGTTGTCCTCGGGACGCCCGTCGTGCGCAATCTGGATGCCACCGGGCGAAAAGTCATGCTTAACTTCGGGCGAGGCGTCGTGGAGACCTTCATGCTTCCCTACCTCAGGCCCGCCGATCTGTCCCGGATGGTCAGTATCGAGGGCAAAGACAGGCTCGACTCAGCTCTTCAGTCCGGACGCGGCGTGGTGCTTGCCACGGCGCACCTGGGCAGCTGGGAACTGGCAGGCGCCGCCCTCGCCGCAATGGGTTACCACATAACCACGGTGGCCGGAGTTCAGTTCTCGCCTTCGCTTTCACCCCTGATCAGGCAGATGAAGGAGCGGCTTGGAATCACGGTTGTCTCGATGGATACCGGCGCGCTCAGGATTGCGAGGACCCTCCGTCATGGTGGCGTGGTCGCGCTCCACATCGACGGCGACCAGTTCGCGGAAGGCGTAAGCGTGAAATACTTCGGAGGAGATGTCACCCTGCCGCGAGGTCCCGCGGCCCTGGCACTGAAGACAGGTGCCGTGCTCTTACCGGCATTTGCCATTAGGACTTCCAGGCGCCATATCACTATAATGATAGAAGATGATGTCTCAACGGCAGCCGGGGGCGAGCGGGACACGACCCAGCGGATCGTAACAGTTGTTGAGAGATACGTGAGGCGGTATCCTGACCAGTGGTGCATGTTTCGCCCCTTCTGGGAGGACGCGCAGTGAAAATCGCAATGGTCACCCAGTCATACTATCCGCGCGTGGGCGGGGTGACCGAGCATGTCCACTACCTCTCAGGCGCCTTGAGGCGGCTGGGGCACGAGGTGACGGTGATAACATCGGGACCCGGCACCTCTGAGGATCGCGACACGATCAGGATAGGGAGAAACGCGGTTTTCCCGATGAACGGCGCCATGGTGAATGTCACGGTGGGCATCCGGCTGAGGAAGCAGCTCAGGCGGACCATTTCTGAAGGCAACTACGACCTGGTCCATATTCACTGCCCGCTGGAGCCGACCCTTCCGCTGGCCACGCTGATGGCGGTCAGGGATCTACGATGCCCCACCATCGGGACCTTCCACATGGCTGCGCGGGTATCACCCGCATACGAGGTTTTCGGGGCGCTCCTTCGGAGATACGCGAACCGCCTCGACGCACGCATCGCGGTGTCCGAGACCGCACGTACTTTCGCGAACAAGTACTTCCCCGGTGACTATCGCCTGGTCCCAAACGGAGTGGACTTCGAGCGTTTCGCGTCAGATACGGGCAGAATCCCGGAACTGGATGACGGCAAGATAAACATCCTGTTCGTCGGCAGATTTGACCTTCGAAAAAACATCCCGGCCACCATCTCGGCCTTCAAGCGCTTCTCCCGGCGAAATCAACGCTGTCGCCTGGTGCTGGTAGGAAAAGGTTTCACAAAACCGGGGTGCAGGATGAGAGCCCGCACATCCGCCGGCGGACACATACTCTTTGGAGGCTGCGTGAAGCCGGCTCAGCTGCCGGCCTACTTCGCTTCCTCACACATCTTCTGCTCCGTGCCGCAAGGAAGCGAGAGCTTCGGGATCGTACTCCTGGAAGCCATGGCTGCGGGAAAGCCCGTCATAGGAGCCGACATCCCCGGATATCGGGATGTCATTGAGGATGGCGAGACCGGAATCCTCGTACCACCCGGGCAAACTGACATGCTGGCCAGCGCGATGTCGCGCCTTGCAGGAGATGAAGGCGAGCGGTCCCGGATGGGCCGAAACGGCCAGCGGAGGGCCATGAAGTACGATTGGACAAGGCTGGCTGCCAGGGTCGAGAACATTTACCGCGGCCTCGACGGGCGGCCGCCGCTCCGGGAAGACCATGACTTTGCCAAGATCAAGACCGCCGGACTATCGTAGTCTTTTCACGATCTCTTTCACCGCCCTGTTGGCGGGCCAGATCGTTTCCATTCTAGGTGACCGGCTCAACAATATCGCGATGATAGAGCTGCTCGCCACCGAGACCGGCAGGTTCGCCAACTCCGGTTCCACGTTCGAATTGTCGAAGCTCGCCCTGGCGATGACCATTCCCGCTCTCGCCTTCGGACCTTTCGTAGGTGCCTACGTGGACCGGGTAAGCCGTAAGCGGGTCCTCATTCTGACCGACATCGTGAGGGGCCTGGCAGTGCTCGCCATTCCCTTCATGAGACCCTCGCTGCCGCTCTGGACCGTCTATGGGGTCGTCGCGGTGCTTTACCTCGCCAACCTGTTCTTCCTGCCGGCAAGGTGTGCAATCGTTAGCGAGATCGTCTCACGGGACAGGCTCCTGAAAGCTAATTCCATCCTCTCTCTCGGCGCAACGACGGCGACAATCGCCGGTTTTGTTGTGGGCGGAATCATCGCCACCAAAGCGGGCTGGCGAACCGCCCTTTATCTCGATTCGGCGACCTACTTCTTCTCTGCCGCTGCCCTGGCCTTCATACGGTTGAGGCAGCCTGAGGCAGGGGCGGTCAGGGGAGCGGGTTCACTGACTGAGGAGGGGCCCGTGGCCGGGGAGCGTCAGTCCTATCTTGAGACCATCAGGGAAGCCATCGGGATCGTGCGCCACTCACGAATAGCGAGACTGGGTGTCTTCGTTCCACCCGTGGTAGTACTGGCAGGAACCACAGCTTACGTGCTCGGGGTTACATTGATCGAAAGTCGTATTCCCGAGGGTACAATGTACATCGGCTTCCTGATCGGGCTGGCCGGTGCGGGAATGGGGGCCGGGAGCTTCTTCACCGGTAAGGTGCTTCACAAACAACCCCTGGGGAGGACCGCGGTGATCTGGATCCCTCTCGCGATTCTCCCGCTCATGGCCATAGGCCTGACCGAGAGCTTGTATCTCCTGGGACTTGCCATGTTTGTCGCGGGGTTTGCGGCGGGGCCTGTCTTTGTCTCCACCGAGACGGCCATCCAGCACAGTGCGCCCCGGAGGAGACAGGCCACGGTGTTTGCCCTGAGGGACATGCAGATGAAACTCGCCGTGGTGGTGGCGGCCGGCCTTGCGGCCGCCGCCGCCGGCGCGATGAGCGCGAAACTCGCCCTGGTGGCGCTGCTGATATTGTGGCTGCTGATCTCACTGCCGGTCATCCGGGCGGGAACGGCGGCAGAGAATCGATGACACAAGTCTATAGTGTCAAAGCATCCCCTGATTATCAGGGTTGGCCCTCTAGTCCTCATACAAGCGAACCCCTTAGCATCGAAAAGTGAAAAGAGACTAGAAATACCCTCCAGCATTGCGTAGAGTGTGAGTTATCAGAAACACACAGCAATAAAGGAGGGCATTTCAAGTGAGTCGATCCTACCGCAGAATCATCCGGAAACGCAAGGAAAGAATAAGACACCTCCTGGAGGGCCGTAGGCGAGTGTATCCGCTCGGTGAAGGCAGCCCGGCGATGGCGGCGAGCAACATACATTACGAGATGGCAGAGAAGACCCAGGGGATGAGTTACGGAGGGATAGGTGCCATTCATCAGATGGTGCAGAACCTTGGGTTGGTACGGGAGTTAGACCGCCGGTTGGGTCTGCTGAAGTTGTATGCGCCGTATCATGAGTCGGACCATGTGCTGAACATCGCTTACAACGTTTTGCTGGGAGGCGTGCGGCTGGAAGACATCGATCTTCGGCGCAATGACGAGGTGTTCTTGAATGCGCTGGGCGCCGATCGCATCCCGGACCCAACGACGGCTGGTGATTTCACGCGGCGGTTCGACCCATCGAGTATCGAGCGATTGATGGAATGCATCAACAAGAGCCGCAAGCGGGTCTGGAAGAGGCGGGGCAAGGAGCTGTTGAAAGATGCCTTGATCGACATCGATGGCACCCTGGCCGAGACCCACGGCCGGTGCAAGCAAGGCATGGAGATCTCGTACAAGGGAGTCTGGGGCTACCACCCCCTGATTGTCAGCCTGGCGAACACCAAGGAAGTGCTCTACCTGGTCAATCGTCCGGGTAACGTGCCGAGCCACACCGGAGCAGCCCAATGGATCGACAAGTCGATTGATCTGGTGTGGTCCCACGCCCGGAGCATCACGTTGCGCGGGGATACTGACTTCTCTCTGACGGTGAACTTTGATCGTTGGGCTGAGATCGTTGATTTCGTCTTCGGTATGGATGCTCTCTCGGCACTGGTCAAACGCGCCGAAGCCCTGGATGAGGCCGATTACAAGCCGTTGACACGCAAGGCGAAGTATACGGTCAAGACGCAGGAACGTGAGCGTCCGGAGAACGTCAAGGCGAAGATTGTCGTTGAGAGACAGTTCGAGACGCTCCGCCTTGAGAGTGAGCATGTGGCCGAGTTCCAATATCGGCCGGGCAAATGCAATCGCGACTACCGTGTCGTTGTGCTGCGCAAGAACATCAGCCACGAGAAGGGCGAGATGGCGCTATTCGACGAGATCCGCTACTTCTTCTACATCACCACCCGTGAGGACCTTACCGCCGCCCAGGTCGTTGAGTTGGCCAATGGGCGTTGTGATCAGGAGAACGTGATCGAGCAGTTGAAGAACGGCGTTAATGCCATGCGGATGCCTGTGGACAATCTCATGAGCAACTGGGCTTACATGGTGATGGCGGCACTGGCGTGGAACCTGAAAGCCTGGTTCGCGATGATGGTCCGTTTCAAAGATCGGCGTACGGAGTTGCTGCGAATGGAGTTCCGACGGTTCCAGCACGCGATGATCCTCCTGCCGGTGCAGATCGTACGAGGAGGACGCAAGGTCATCTATCGCTTGCTCGGCTACAATGCCTGGCTGAAGGACTTCTTCTCGGCTTGGGAGGTCATCAGACGAACAACATTCGCCTGATGGGCTGAAGCCGGAGCCGGAAAACGATGGAAAACCCAACGAAGACAGGAGAGGTCTGTGCAAAATCGGACGCTTTTCACTGCGCCTCGGCTACTTTGGGGCACAATGCCGCCGCTGAAGGCAGATGGACACAGAAAACGGGCGTCCTCGTCGCCGTGCATGCTGATTCAAGCCTCGCCCCGTGCCCCGCGGCCTCTGGAAGTCAATAATCATTGCCGGGCTCGCTTATTTCAGGTCTAGTCCTCTTCTTCCTCCGGTTTCTCCGTGACGATGGCCTCGGTTGTCAGCATGAGTGAAGCGACGCTGGCGGCATTCTGAAGCGCCGACCTGACCACCTTGGCAGGGTCCAGCACGCCTGATGCGACAAGGTCCGCATACTCCATCGTCCGCGCGTCAAAACCGTTGGGGCCTTTCAGGGCTTTTATCTTCTCGACCACCACCGACCCTTCCATGCCGCAATTCTCGGCTATGAGGCGAGCCGGCTGCTCCAGAGCCCGGGCCACGACATCCGCGCCAATCCTCTCATCATCCTTGAGCTTCATCTTCTCCACGGCCGGAATCGCACGAATAAGCATGACCCCACCACCGGGCACGACCCCTTCCTCCACGGCAGACCTGGTAGCGGCCAGTGCGTCCTCGACTCTCCCTTTTCTTTCCTTCATCTCGGTCTCGGTGGTGGCGCCCACCCTTATTACAGCGACTCCCCCGACCAGCTTTGCCAGTCTCTCCTGGACCTTCTCGCGGTCATAGTCCGAAGTCGAAGCCTCGATCTGCTTTCTCAGCTGTCCGATCCTCGCCGAGATCTTGGCCTTCTTTCCCTTGCCGCCAACGATGGTGGTGTTCTCCTTGTCCAGGGTCACCCTGCGCGCGACACCAAGATCTCCCAAAACGGTGTTCTCGAGCTTGAAGCCCATATCTTCGGATATCAGCTTGCCGCCTGTAAGGATGGCGATATCCTCGAGCATGGCCTTTCGCTTGTCGCCGAAGCCGGGAGCTTTCACCGCGCAGCAGTTGAGGGTGCCCTTCAATTTGTTGAGCACCAGCGTGGCCAGCGCTTCACCTTCGATATCCTCCGCAATCACCAGGAGGGGCCGTCCGGCCTGGGCGACCTTCTCCAGCAGCTGGACCATATCCTTCATCACGCTGATCTTCTTGTCATATATCAGGATCAGGCAGTCCTCGAACGTACAGATCATCTTCTCCGGGTCGGTCACGAAGTAAGGCGAAAGATAGCCGCGGTCGAACTGCATTCCCTCGACCACCTCGAGAGTGGTCTCAAGCGTATTAGCCTCTTCCACCGTGATCACGCCTTCCTTGCCAACCTCCTCCATCGCGTCGGCGATGATCTTGCCGATCTCCGGATCGTTGTTGGCCGAGATGGCCGCCACCTGGGCGATCTCCTCACGGGTCCTTATGGGCTTCGCGGCTTTCCCGATCTCAGACGTGACGGCCTCAACCGCCTTGTCCATCCCTCGTTTCATCGCGAGCGGATTGGCCCCGGCGGTGACATTGCGAAGGCCCTGAAAGATCAAGGCCTGGGCCAGTACCGTCGCCGTCGTGGTGCCGTCACCGGCAGCATCCTGGGTCTTGCTCGCCACCTCCTTGAGCATCTGCGCACCGAGGTTCTCATACGGGTCCTTGAGCTCTATCTCCCTGGCAATCGTCACACCATCGTTGGTGATCACCGGCGAGCCGAACTTCTTGTCCAGAACAACGTTTCTGCCTCTCGGCCCCAGGGTTATGCTCACGGCGGCCGCCAGCGCGTCGGCCCCACTCTTCAACAGAGCTCTTGCATCGCCACTGAATTCAATCTGCTTGGCCATTCTGTACTTCCTCCTCCGGTTTCCCTGCGGATCATATGCCAGGCATCTGGCACTCTCGCATCTTGACTGCTAACCATGCCAACGATACAACTCCCGCCCGGTGTACGCAAGTGAATTCACCAGAACGGAATTCACAAAGCCGGGGTCAGGTACCGAAGTGTGAATTCACACTTCGGTACCTGACCCCGGCTTTGTGAATTTCTAATCGCCTGCCCGGCCTAGCGAAGCCCCGCATCGACGGCATAGGCTAGCCCCTTGAGCGTAAGATGCGGGTCATAGACCGACTCGAAGCCCAGGGCTTCATGGAACATCTCGGCCTGCCCACCGGTGACAATGACGGAGCACTCCACACCCAGCTCGTCCCACATTCGCCTCACCACACCTTCCACCTGCGAGACGGTTCCATAGAATATCCCTGATTGCATGCAGTCGACCGTGGTCCTTCCGATCACCCTGGCAGGCTTGCGGATCTCCACGGCAGGCAGCATCCTCGTGTGCGTCCACAGGTCACGCGCCCCGCAGCCGATACCGGGGGCGATGACGCCGCCGCAGTATTCGCCATCCGCCGAAACATAATCATACGTGGTGGCGGTGCCGGCATCCACGATGATGCAGGGTCCCCCGTACTGGTAGTAGGCGCCCACCGCGTTCGCCACCCTGTCCCCACCCACCTCGGAAGGGTTGTCGGTGCGGACGCTGATGCCCCAGTCACCCTCACCGTCGATCCTGGAGACCTCGACGCCGAGCACGGATGCAATGGCGGCGGCCAGGCTTTCGGTCTCAGAGGGAACCACCGAGCAGATACCCGCCCTGTCCGGCATGGCATTCAAGGCGGCGCGCTCAAGAAGGGAGCGGATGATCACTCCATACTCTTCCTCGGTTCTTTCCCTGGTCATGATCCTCCAGAACCCCTTTGTCTCGAGAGAGTCCAGCACCCCCAGCGTCGCTGTGGTGTTTCCCAAGTCCGCGCAGAAGATCATCCCTGCCTCCTAGAGTATTCCGATAACTTCCCCGGCTACCAGCCTCTCCGTCGAACCGTTTTCCTTGCGAAGAAGCAGCGCTCCGGTGATGTCTATGTCCGCGGCCACTCCCTCGACTACGCCATTGGGCGTCTTCACTCTCGTCATCCTGCCGATAAGTGCCGACCGTCCGAGCAGTTTCTTCCGGACCCGGTCGAATCCGTTGTCCCGCAGTTCCATGTAGTTTTCCTCTATCGCATTCACGACACGGCCCAGCAGGCCGGTCCGCGAGACCTGCCGGCCGGTTTCGATGGCGACCGACGTGGCAATGTCCGCGATATCATCGGGGAAAGCGTCTTTCCCCGTAAGCACGTTGATCCCGATACCCACGACCACAAACCTCACCCTGTTGTCGATGAACTCGGCCTCGGAGAGGATACCACATATCTTCTTTCCCCTGACCTGAACGTCATTGGGCCATTTGATCTGCGCCTTGATTCCATGGGCCTCCTCAAGACTCTCGGCCACTCCGGCTGCAGCCGCCAGCGAGATGGTCGATGAACCCTCGGCGCTCAAGCTGGGACGCAAGATAATCGAAAACCACAGGCCGCACCCGGGCGGAGAAAACCAGGTCCGCCCGAGCCGTCCCCTGCCGCGCGCCTGCTCCTCGGCGATCACCAGGGTACCCTCGGGCGATCCGGCCCGCGCGAGGGAGACGGCAATGTCATTCGTGGAAGTGACCCGCCCGAAAGTGAAGACCTCGCCTCCTAAGACATTGCCGTAGAGGCCGCTCCTTATGTCCGCGCCGTCTATTCCATCCGGGGTGTTCACCAGCCTGTAGCCCTCGCCCGGAACATGGTCTATGCGGTATCCCCTGCTCGAGAGCTCCCGGACGGCGTCGGAGACCTGCCCGCCCGTGACCTTGCAGGCTTTACTCAGCTCGCCGGCCGTTACATACCTTTCCGCCTTCTTAAGGTTCAAGATGATGTTTACTTCGAGATCGCCGGTTTCATCCATAGATTGACCACTTGAGAGTTAGAAGTCGAGACTGATGTCGATCGCCTGAGCCGAGTGGGTAAGGTAGCCCACCGATATGAAATCCGGCCCGCACATCGCGATCTTCCTGGCGGTCTCCAGCCGGATCCCTCCCGAGACCTCGACCAGGGGCCTCGACGACAGGCCTCTAACCGTCCGGATCGCCCGCGAGAGCTTCCTGACCGGCCAGTTGTCCAGCATAATGATGTCTATGTCAAGCCCCTCAAGTCCCTCAAGGTCGACATCGGGACCCACCTCCACCTCGACCGGGACCCCGGCTCGCCGGCGCCGTATCCCTTCCACCGCTTCCCTAATTCCACCGGCCGCCACGATGTGGTTGTCCTTTATCAGGGCCAGGTCGGAAAGCCTCGACCGGTGATTCAGCCCGCCTCCCACTCGCACGGCGTATTTCTCAAGCAGCCTGAGGCCCGGGGTCGTCTTCCTGGTGTCGATCACCCTGACACCGGTTCCCCTGACCTCGTCGGCGAAGCGCCGCGTCACGGTGGCGATGCCCGACATGCGCTGGAGGAGATTCAAGGCGAGACGCTCGCAAGTGAGAATGGAACGAGTGCGCCCCCTCACCCTTGCCAGGAGGCGTCCCGGCTTCTGGGTCCGGCCCTCTTTGATCGACCAGGCAACCCTTACGCCCGGATCAAAGGTGGTGAAGACGGTCTCGAATACATCGAGCCCGGCTATCACCGCATGTTCCTTCAGCCTGAGTTTGGCCTCGGTACGGCTGCGGGCCCTCACCGTGGAATCGGTTGTCACGTCCCCTCCGCCCAGGTCTTCCCGAAGGGCCTCGCGCACCAGCTTCTTTACAATCCTCTTGTCGAGCTCGACCTCGAATGGAAACTTCATTACCGCCTTCCTTTCCTCGATCGTTTCTTGATCCGCCGGGAAGGCATGCCGCTCATGGCGATCATCGCCACGATGTCCTCCATCCTGTCACGGAGGGACGCGGCCTTCTCGAACTCGAGATTTCTCGCGGCCTCCAGCATCTCGGCCTCGACCTTAACCAGCATTTCCTCGTAGCTTTCGCTCTCGAACGTATCCTCGGGCGGCTCGTCCTTCTCAATGCGCGAGTCAGCGACCGACGTGGCCTGGAGAATCTCCTCCGCGGTCTTTATGATCGTGCGGGGAGTGATCCCGTGCTTCTTGTTATAGGCAACCTGCTTCCTACGGCGCCTGTCGGTCTCCTTTATGGCCCGGTCCATCGAGCCGGTGATCTTGTCCGCGTAAAGGATGACCTTACCCGAGACATTCCTGGCCGCCCTGCCGGAAACCTGGATGAGCGAGGTCTCCGATCTCAAGAACCCCTCCTTGTCGGCATCCAGCACCGCCACCAGGGAGACCTCCGGCAGATCCAGGCCTTCACGCAGCAGGTTTATGCCGACGATCACGTCAAACTCACAGAGTCTCAGGCCCCTGAGGATCTCGACGCGCTCTATTGCGCCAATGTCAGAGTGAAGGTAACGGGCCCGGATTTCCAGTGAGAGCAAGTACTCGGTGAGGTCCTCCGACATGCGCTTGGTGAGCGTGGTCACCAGCGCTCTCTCCTTGCGCGCCGTGACTACCCTTATCTCGCCGACCAGGTCATCCACCTGGTTCTTGATCGGTCTCACCACCACCTCGGGATCGACCAGCCCGGTCGGCCTGATTATCTGTTCCACGACTACACCAGCGCACTTCTCTATCTCGTAGGGCGACGGCGTCGCAGAGATGTAAACCAGCTGGTTGACCTTGCTCTCGAATTCCTGAAAGCGCAGCGGCCTGTTGTCCAATGCCGACGGCAGCCTGAAACCGTACTTGACCAGAGTGGATTTCCTCGACCTGTCACCCTCGTACATTCCCCGAAGCTGGGGAAGCGTGACATGCGATTCATCGATGATCATCAGGAAGTCATCGGGGAAATAGTCGATCAGCGCGCACGGCGGCTCGCCTTCGACCCTGCCGCTCAGGTGCCTCGAGTAGTTCTCGATCCCCGGGCAGTAGCCAACCTCCCGGAGCATCTCGATATCGTAACGGGTCCTGGTGGCGATGCGCTGGGCCTCGAGCAGCTTGCCCTTCTCGCGCAGGTCCTCCAGCACGTCCTTAAGCTCCATCTCAATATCCTGAAGCGCGGCCTCCAGTCTCTTATACGGCATCACGAAATGCTTGGATGGGTAGATGTTGACGCTCTCCCTCTCACGGAGGGTGTTGCCCGTCAGGGGATCCACGTTCGACAGACGCATCACCTCATCACCGAAGAACTCGATCCGCACCGCGTGTTCTTCACTCGAGGGAAGAACCTCCACGGTGTCGCCGCGAACGCGGAATGTTCCGCGCACGAAATCATAATCGTTGCGCGTGTACTGTATGTCGACCAGCTGTCTCAAGACCTGGTCGCGCGGGGTTGCCTGCCCCTTCTCCAGGCTTAGGAGCATTCCACGGAAATCATCCGGCGAGCCGATGCCGTAAATGCATGACACGCTGGCAACAACCACCACGTCCCGACGCTCCAGCACCGATGCGGTCGCCCTGAGTCTCAGCTTGTCGATGTTCTCATTGATCGATGCGTCCTTTTCGATATAGGTATCGGTCGAGGGGATATATGCCTCCGGCTGATAGTAGTCATAATAGCTTATGAAGAACTCGACCGCATTCTGGGGAAAGAAGTTGCGAAACTCGCCGTAGAGTTGGGCCGCGAGGGTCTTATTGTGCGAGATCACGAGGGTCGGCAGCCCGATCCTGGCGATCACATTGGCCATGGTGAAGGTCTTCCCCGACCCGGTGACGCCGAGCAGGGTCTGCCACTTCCTTCCGAGCCTGAGGCCTTCGGTCAGTTCATCGATCGCCCGGGGCTGGTCACCCATAGGCTCGAATTTGGATACGAGCTT
>JAUVJV010000367.1 GCA_030592245.1 Candidatus Eiseniibacteriota bacterium | reverse complement strand
GTTCGAGGCAGCGAAATCCCTGCGGAGGCTTCCGATGATGTCGTTGGCCGTCCTGTTGCGCTTGTCCCAATCCTTCAGAGTGACCATGATGAATCCTGCATTGGAGGCCGTGCTGTTGGAGAGCATGCTGAAGCCTGCCGCGGCGGTGAAGAACTCTATCTCTTCATACCCATCGAGGATCGCCTCGATTTTCTTAGTTGCGGCATCGCATCTCTGCAGGGAAGCCGCATCCGGCAGTTGGATATTGACGAAGAGGTACCCCAGGTCCTCATCGGGCATGAATCCGCCAGGGACCAACTTGCCCAGAACCGCCATTGCAATGACCACGATCCCGATGAAGGCCAGTCCGCGAGTCATCCTGCGGGTAATCACATGTGTGAAACCCATATAGGATGTAGCCGTGCGGTCAAAGACCTTATCGAACCCGCCGAAGAACTTCCCGAGCAAGCCGGCATACGGCTTCGGCTTCTTAAGGAGAAGAGAACAGAGGGCGGGACTCAATGTCAGGGCATTGATTGAGGAAAACACCACCGAGATGGTCACCGTGATCGCGAACTGCTGATAGAGCCGTCCCGTTATTCCTCCGATTGCGGCTACCGGCAGAAACACCGCCACAAGCACGAGGGTGGTCGCGATAACAGGAGCAGTCACCTCCCTCATCGCCTTGTTCGTCGCCTCTTTGGAAGTCATCCCCTTCGCAAGATTGACCTGGACGGCCTCGACCACCACGATGGCATCATCCACCACGATCCCGATGGCCAGCACCAATCCCAATAGCGACAGAACATTGATGGTGAAGCCGAGAAGAGGAAAAACGATGAAGGCCCCGACCAGAGACACGGGGATCGCGATTGTCGGGATGAGGGTGGCTCTCCAATCCTGTATGAAGATGAATACCACCAGGATTACCAGAGCCAGCGCGATCAGCAAGGTCTGAACAATCTCCCGGATGCCGGCGGTAATCGCCTTCGTCGAATCAAGCGATACATCATAACGGATGCTCTCGGGAAAAGATGAGGACAGATCCTGCATCGTCCGTCTTACGTCTTCCGCAAGCTGGACCGCGTTGGAGCCGGGCGCCTGATATATGGCGATCATGGCGCATTCCTTATGGTTCATGCGGGTCATGGCAAGGTAGAATTCCATTCCCAGCTCGACGCGCGCAATATGTTTGAGTTTGACCTGGGAGCCCTGCTCCTGAGTCCTTACGACGATCTCCTCGAATTCCTCCACTGACTGCAGCCGGTCCGGCAGTCTCACCGTGTATGTGAACTCCGTACCCGGAGGGGCGGGTTCCGCCCCAAACTTCCCCCCCGGCACTATCACACTCTGTGCCCGAATGGCGTCAACGATCTCGGGGACTGTTATGCCCAGCTGGGCCAGGCGGTCGGGCTTTATCCAGATCCGCATGGAGTAGTCGCTGGCTCCTATCACATCGACGCGGCCGATCCCCTTGATGCGGCCCAGGATGTCCTTGATGTTTATCATGGCGTAGTTGCCGAGAAAATGCTGATCGTAGCGTCCGTCTTCCGAGGTCAGGGCCACGACCATCAGCATGTTCGAGAGGGACTTTCGCGTTGTGACTCCGTACTTCGATACCTCTTCAGGGAGTCTGGCCGTGGCCGCAGCAGCCCTGTTCTGCGTGAAAACGGTGTTCATATCAGGATCGGTCCCGATGTCGAACGAGACATTGATTACCATGGAGCCGTCATTGGAGTTGGTGGATTTCATGTATATCATGTTTTCCACACCGTTTATCTGCTGCTCGAGCGGTGTGGCCACCGATTGCTCTACATTCAGGGCATTGGCACCGGAGTATCTCGCCGACACGGCGACCTGGGGCGGTGTTATATCGGGATACTGCTCCGTCGGCAGGGTTTTCAGCGATACCAGCCCGACTAAGAGGACGATAATGGCTATCACCATCGCCACGACGGGCCGTCTTACGAAGAAAATGTCCATGGTGCCTTACTGCTTTTCAGGAATTGTGGGTTGGATGTCCTTGACAATGGGGTTGACGGTCATCCCCGGCCTCACCAATTGCAGCCCTTCATACACCACTTTCTCCCCGGCACTCAGCCCCTCGAGGATGTACCAGAAATCATGGATTGTCGGACCGGTCTTCACTTCCCTTATCTCCACTACATTGTTCTCATCGACCACGTGGATCCTGTGCATGCCCTGAAGCTCCGTGATACAGCGCTGGGGAACCATGATGCCATCCTCAACAACATACATCAGGGCCTTTATCCGCCCGAACTGCCCCGTTCTGATGAGCCCCTCGGGGTTGGGAAACGACGCCTGCACCAGCATGGCGCCTGTCGTCGGGTCCACGTCCCTGTCGATGAAATCAACCCTTCCCTTGTGCTCATAGAAAGAGCCGTCGGCCAGGATGAGTTCAAGCTCGGGCCTCTCCTCTCTCGGAGCCGTCGCACTGAGCCGCGATCGGACACGGCGGGCGATCTGAAGGTACTGCGTCTCTGTTATGAAGAACTCAACCAGGATGGTGTCGATCCGGGAGACCACGTTGAGGATGACTGGATTGGGGCTTCGGCCGACGAAATCCCCAACCTTCGCACTGGTTTTGCCTATGATCCCGTCGATCGGAGAGTACATCTTCGTGTATCCCAGTTGGATGTTCGATGCTCTCAGATTGGCTTCGGCGGCCTCCACCGATGCGCCGGCCGCCTCGAACATGGCCACCGCCGTGTCCAGGTCGCTCTCGCTGACGGCCTTCTGCTCCGCCAGCGGCCGGATCCGGGCGAGATCGCTCTGTGCCTTGGCCAGCATTGTCTTCGCTTCGGCCACCATGCTCATCTTGGCCGCGACGTCGGCCTCGAACGGCTGGCTTTCCAGGGTGTAAAGCAGGACACCCTCCTTAACATGCGAACCTTCAAGAAAATGTATCCCCTCCAGGAATCCCTCGACCCGGGCCCTGATGGCGATATCCTTATAGCCGTAGATCTGCCCGACAAACTCCTGAAAGATGGGAATCTCCTGCTCCGTGACCTGATAGACCTCTATGTCTATCGGTGGTCTCTCCGCAGCCTCATCATTTCCGCATGAAGAGAGGGAGAGCAACAGCAAGAGCATGAAGAGGGGCCAAAGCGTCTTAAGCCTCATATTTCTTAGTCCTCATTGTCATAGAGTGATCAAGCGTATCAACAGGTTACTTCCCCGATGTGTACTTGTCAACCTCTCTGGGATTGTACCGGATGGAGCAGAAACTTCAATTGAATTGTATGTCCCAGCATCGCAATATGACTTGAAGGTAGCAGGGGACTG
>JAUVJV010000331.1 GCA_030592245.1 Candidatus Eiseniibacteriota bacterium | reverse complement strand
GCAACAATTGCACCCCCGTCGTCAGGGCACTCCTCAACTCGGGGTCCTTCCTGGTCAACTACCAGGGGCATGCCAACCGCGAACTGTTCACCTCTGAGAGCTTGATTCGGGACCATGGTACTTACACCGACGTTCGCGACCTCATCAACTTCGAGAAGCCCTTTGTCCTTCTGGGCTTCGGCTGCTGGATATCAGGCTTTCAGATGTCATCCGAGGGTAGTCAGGGCGATGCCATCGGGGAGAAGTTTGTGATCAACCCCTTCGGTGGGGGCAGCGCGACATTCGCCAGCAGCTGCGCGGAGTTCATCTCGCACAATTTGCACTTCAACCCCTATGTGATACGCTCCATATACACCCATCTTCAGGGGTTGGACGTGTTCGGAAACCCGCTCCCCGCCAGAGTGCTGCTCGGGGAAGCGATGACCACGGCGCTGATCAGGTTTGCAATCGGCCCTCGTGGGAGCGCCAGTCATCTTCAGAAACACGTTCTCCTGGGCGACCCGGCCATGATGATGGACATGGGTCCGCCACTCATCGAGGTCGCAGTTAACGACTCCTTGATAGACCAGGCCTATGTGTTTACAGGGGAAGATGCAGATACGCTGCATATCGAGAGCATTGTAAAGGATGAAGAAGCCATAATGGAACTCGGGGTGAGCATTGCCGATGATGGGTTGGTGACGCCGGTGGATCCGGGCTCCTACGAAACGCGGGCCCTCGTCGATACCCAGTTCACCAGGAGCCGCTCATATGAGATCAAGTATGATCACGTTCCTCGCCTCGGCAGCTATAGTGTCCGCATAGGCGCCGAGGACTATTCCGGGAAGACCAGTGGCTTTGATGTGAATGTGAACACCGGCTCGGCCGAGTTCTTCGCAAATAACGAGCCCCTGGAAGAAGGCGGTTGGCTGGTGATTGGCCAGCACATGAGAGTCCTCTTGAGCCGGCCCCATCCCTTCACCGAGGAAGACATCAAGGTGGTGGTGGATACCATCCCGGCCGAGGATTTCGCGGACTACAATGTCGGGATGAAAGATGCCGAGGGAAAGGAATGGGAGGTCTCCTTCGCGCCATCCTTGAGCGCCGGAGACCACACGGTCGAAGCGACCGTACAGGGACTCATGAGCCGGAGGGGATTCAGTTACATACCGGCTCGGGTCGAGTACTTCGTCGAGCATAACCGTCTCTATGACAATGACTTCGTCTCCGATGCAGCCTGGTACAGGGTACTCGTCACGGCCGAGGGCGGCCTCACCGAGGATGACATCAAGATGGAGCTCAATGGCGAACCCCTCGCGGCCGACTTCCAGGCTGACTCTTCGGGTACCTCATTTGAGTCCACCTTCGAGCTGGAACTGGATACGGGCACCCATGAACTTGCCGTCGTGATCTTTGAATTCAAGGTGCCCGTGACCTTCATGGTGAGCGACGTCCTCCAGCTGCTGGATGTCTCGGTTTATCCCAGTCCGTTCCCGCGCGAGACCCATTTCTACTACACCCTGTCCCAGGATGCCCGGGACGTGAAGCTCGAGATCTACACCGTCTCGGGAAGAAAGATCTTCGATGCCGGCCTGCCCACGGCCGCGGGATACAATGAGTACAGGTGGGACGGGCGGGATGTAGCCGGGGATCGTATCGCGAACGGGACTTATCTGTACAAGATAGTGGCGAAAACGGGTTCACGTGAAAAGGAATTCACCGGGTGGGTAGTCAAGATTGAGTAAGAAGCCGCCTCCGATATTTGACGAGATCGCTGCGCTTCCCACAGAGTCCATAAATCCCCGGACCCTCGCTCTTGACGAGGCCTCGACCGGGGCCATCCTCGAGATGATAAATCACGAGGACCGGCAAGTTGCGCCCGCGGTCGCCAGGCAGATAGAGCACATCGCCGCCGCCGTCGAGACGGTTGTGGCCTCCATAAAGGCTGGAGGCCGGGTCTTCTACGTGGGAGCCGGGACCAGCGGACGGCTTGGGGTCATAGACGCCGCGGAGTGCCCGCCCACCTTCGGCACGCCTCCTCATCTTTTCCAGGGCATAATCGCGGGCGGATACGGAGCCATCGTGAGGGCCAGGGAGGGCTCCGAGGACAGGGAGGACCTCGCCAGGCGGGCGATGGCACGCCGGCGTGTCGGGAGGAAGGATGTCGTCGTGGGCCTTGCAGCCTGCCGCCGGACACCCTATGTGGTGGCCGCGCTCGCCCACGCGCGCCAGGTCGGGGCATCCACCGTCTACATTACCTGTAACCCCGGCCTCGCAGGTGATGAGGCCGATGTGGTGATCGCGGTGGACGTCGGTCCGGAAGCCGTCATGGGATCGACCAGGATGAAATGCGGTACCGCCGAGAAGATGGTGCTCAACATGATCTCGACAACCTCGATGGTGAGACTCGGCAAAGTCTATGGAAACATGATGGTTGATCTTATGGCCAATAGCGAGAAGCTTCGCCAGCGCTCGGCGAGGATCATCATGCTCACGAGCGGCTGCTCATATGATGAGGCCGTCGATGTCCTGAAGCGCGCAAGGGGCAGTGTCAAGATCGCCATCGTGATGCAGCTCAAGAGCCTCGGCCGCAACGCCGCCGTCGCCTTGTTAAAGAAGTCAGATGGCTTCGTGAAGAAAGCTCTCAGGCAGGAATAGGAATCGAAGGAGCGATAATCAGGGGGACCAAGGTGACACCATACTCACTCATTCGTGGCGTCCTCGCTCCTGTGAGGACAGATGCGCGTGGCATCGCGTTCGCAGCAATCCTCCTCCTTTGCCTTACCTTTCTTTCCTGCTCCGGAGAGGACGAGGCCGAACTCGTCTTCTGGCAGTTTCAGCGCCAGGACCTGATGAATGAACTGATCGCCGACTTCGAGGCCGAGAACCCCTCGATCAAGGTCAAGCTCGAGACCCTCACCTGGCAGAGCGGCTATGAGAAGATCATCATGGCCTATGCATCAGGCCATCTCCCCGACCTGCTGGAGGTGGGCTCGACCTGGATGCCCAAGCTCCAGGCCGAAGGCGCGGTGAGTGACATAACAGGCCTCACCGCCGATATAGAATCCCAGCTGATGATGTGGAATCTCTCCACCTTCGACGGCCGGCGATATGGCATACCCTGGTTGATAGGAAGCCGGGTGCTTTTCTATAACAGGGACCTCTTCGCAGAGAGCGGACTCTCGCCGGACAGGCCGCCTGTTACCTGGAGCGAGCTCCTGGATAAAGCCCGCAAGGTACACGACCCCGAAGAAGGACGGTATGGCTTCGGCATGAACGCTGGCGAGCGCTATGTGCTCTATAAGAAGTTCATGCCCTTCGCCTGGGGAAACGGCGGGAGGATCCTGAGTGATGACCTTGCCCGCTCCGAGCTCGACTCGCCCCGGGTCCTGGAAGCCCTGGAATTCTACCTATCGCTTAAGCCCTATTCGGTGCTGGAGCGCCAGGACATGATCGATGACCTCTTCAAGCAGGGCCGTGTGGGCATGATGATCTCGGGTGGCTGGAACCTGGAGCGCATCCCCGAGGATGCCCCCGGACTCGATTTTGGTGTGGCCTTGATGCCCCGGCCCGGCCGGTCCGACCACCCTGGCCAGTCGGACCGCCCCGGCACGTCTGACCACTCCGGCCCGTCGGATCGCTCCGGCCCGTCCGACGATTCCCGCGAGTCCCATCATCCCGGCGAGTACGATTTCCACGCCTCCTTCGCCGGCGCCGAGATCCTTATATTGCCCGAGGGATCCCGGTCG
>JAUVJV010000080.1 GCA_030592245.1 Candidatus Eiseniibacteriota bacterium | reverse complement strand
TACGCCTGTCCTTCCGCACTCCGGCAAGCAGCGCCTTCACGCGTCCGGAGGCCGCCACGTCCTTTTGGGCTGATCTCACACGGGGCGATCTTGCACTTTTGCCCAGAACACCGGTCAACACCTTGAACCGGACTGATGGTTCTCCGGAATCAAGCAGCCGCTCCACTATCGTCGTCTCATCCACTGCCATCACATCACCGCATCACCATGATTCCGTAATCGTTGGGATTGTAGCTGATTGGAACCTGCCAGTCGGCGGATGTCTGAAGCCGCCTCTGTTTGCGGCGGAAGTTAAGCGTCCAGACCTTCTCGTACTCACCCCGGGTTTCGAGCTCCTCAAGCGGTATCCGCACCTCGATGGTCCAGCGGTCACCTTCCATGACGGTCGCTGCTTCATACGTCCCATTCCATTCACGGTCGACCTCGGAATAGGCGCCATCTTCTACAGATATCTTCTGATCGAAGGCCGTGCCGAGAGGATTGAAGTAGATCTGATAAACCGGTCCACCCGGGACCTCCGGCTGCAGGAAATACCCCACGCAGTCCTCCCCGTAGACGGCGTCATCCTGATTCACCGCAGCGGCCACGACCGAGTCGATCTTCGACTCCATGCACTCGGCGCCCAGATAGAGGTTAGTCTCATCCCACGCGAAGTAGAAGAAGGCCGAATCCGTGGTCATCGGTGACCCGTCGGGCGCAAAGAGCACCCTCTCCGGGTCTTTCCACATCCCCTCAGACAGTTTCCCGTCAATCCTGGGGGCCTCCCCGGCGTGCGCGGCATAGACGGCACGCTCGACGGGAAGGGCTTTCTCGATCTTCACCGTCAGATCTCCATCATATGGGTACTCGATCGAAAGCACCGGCACCGGGTACAGGGGGCCGTCGGTACTTACGGAGAAATGTTCCATATGTGAGCCGGATGCGGCGATCTCCACCGGGAGCCTCTTGGGGCTCACTCTCCAGGCTCCGGGTATCTCCCATTCGAGAGTGGTCCTGAGGACCTCATCCTCATTCATATTGGTAATGTTGACATCGACCCGGGTGGCGGAGACATCCGTGTCGATACCAAGGCTGATCTTGTCCATTTGCATGGCGTTCGCGCGGATATCCTCGATCCAGTGAAGCGTATGGGCCGCCACTTCATCCCAGGGCAGGACCGCTCCCATCTTGATGGGAGCGATTGAGATATCTCCGCCGTCTACCGTGACCCAGACGAAGTGGTACTCCAAACCCGTGATACCCGGGTCGGCATACCCTCCGGAGCTCCCGACCGTGGTGTAGAGGATGCCGTCGTATTCACCGCTGAAGTACGTGTGAAAGTGTCCGTTAAAGACGGCGTCGACCCCGTACTCCACGAAAACGGGATGGAGCTGGTCCGGCTCCCCCAATGCGACGGTCTCAAACCACTGCGGCCCATGGTAGACGACGAACGTGGCCGCGGCACCCCGGCTCGCGGCGAGATCACGCGCAAGCCAGTCGATCTGCTCCCGGGGGAAGTCGCCTGCCTCCAGCCAGCGGCTATTATCCAGGATGATGAAGTGCAGGTCCTCAACGTCAAAGGAGTAATAAGGCTCACCCGCCAGGCGCCTGTACAGGTCCTCGGAAGTCGAATCCCAGATGTCGTGATTCCCGGGCGTAAGGTAGATGGGCATGCTCAGAGCCTCGAGAAGCCCCATGTACTCCTTCCACTCGGCCTTAACAGCCGTCGTATCACTTGAGTAGCCCTCGATCATGTCACCGACGCCGACCACGAAATCGGGCTTCATCCGCTCGATCTCTTCCAGGACCTGCCCGTGTACCCCCGGCTGATGACCGCCGGTCCGGTCTCCGAGCACCGCGAACCTGATGGGCCGGGTGGCGGTTTCACGCTCGGCCTCCGGCCCGGCAAAAACACAGGTGCAGGCTAAGGCTACGCACAATGCCGGCAGAACAGATTGGATTTTCATTGCTTCATCCTCCTTTGAGCGGTCCCCGAGATCATGGCAGATTGTAGCACAGTTGCTCATGAGCTCAATGTGCATCTGGCCTTTCCCGGTTGACCGGGGCCCTTGTTTGTGATAATTGTGGCCCTGCACGAAGTGACACTCCTTGAATTCAGTCAAAAGGTACCGGCATGCAGACACCGGCGGAACGCCATCTCATCAAACAGATCTCTGAGTTTCTTTGCCGAGGCCAGGATGAGAGCGATGTACCGGCGATCCTCAACATCGGTGCCGGGCGAAGCACCATGATCGAGCAGCATCTCGCGGATTCGGGCTGCGCCTTCATCTGTGACCGCGTCGATGTCGAGGACTGCGCGGTGGAGTTCCCCAATGCCGGGTCCGCGTGGCAGTGTTCGGTGGAGAAGATGGCGCCCCTTGAATCCGGCCACTACGCTGCGGCTTTCGCCAACTATGTGCTCGAACATGTCCGGGATCTTAAGGGGGCGGCCTCGGAGATCTTCCGCGTCCTCAGGCCGGGCGGGCTGTTCGTCACATCCGTACCCAACCTCACGGCGCCGGAGTTCCTGATTGCCCGGAATGCACCGGCGAGTCTTCAGAGGGTGATGACGCAGGGGAAAGGCTTCGAAACCAGCTATTCCTGGCAGACCATCGGCGATCTGGCCCGCATATTCGAAGGAGCCGGTTTCATTGCAGAAGATACTGCCTACTGGACCTTCACCGAGGGGTACCTGGGACGGTATCCAGTGGTCAACATACTCAGCAGGCTCTATGACCGGGCGGTTTCCAGGCTCGGATTCAAGCACATGATGGGCAATGTCTGCATCACGTGGAAGAGGCCGCAATCCCGGTGATCCTGGTTTTCGCCCACCGCGGCGGGTGAGGCCCCGGTCTGCCTCAGGCGTCGAGGCCGGCCTTGATCCCGTCCAGGGTCCCCCTGGCCTCAGGCGCCATCTCGAAGAACTTGTCCAGCTTCTCGCAGGCATACTCAGGGCAGTGAGCACAGTTTTGCACTTTCCTGCCGAGCCCGCAGGCGCGGATCTCGCACTGGCTGCAATAGCCGAAGTGGCTGCCGTCAGGCACTGTGCATCCGTCGCAGTTGATGTCCGCGGGTTTTATCTCCGCCCCAAACTCCTTGGACCACATCTCCGCGACCCTCCTCCGCTCTTCGTCGTCGTCCTTCTGAGTCGCCAGGTAGGCAGGGCACTCCGTGCATATCAGCCCGCAGAGTCCCATGATCTTCTCCATGGTATCGATCTCCTTTCCTGCTCAGGTTTGCCGGTGATTATCGCCGGCCGCGAGGCCGGCAAAGTGGGTAACCTCCATGTCTTCGGGGATGTCCTCTCCGTGATTTCCCGTGCCGGTCAGAGGATCAAGGTGGGCGCCGTGGTCCGGCGCGAACAGCACCAGCCGGTTTCGATCGCTCCAGCTGGAGTGGCAGCCCTCGACCAGCCGCGTGAAAGTCCTCACATGTCTTTCCACCACAGCCAGCGCCTCCGGAGACCTCAGGTCCTTCTCGTGCAGGATGTCATCGTATTCCTGCTGATAAGCTATGATGAGATCATGCCGGTCTGCTTCGATGAGCTCAAGAGTGCATGCGGTCACGTCCTCATCATTAGCCTCGCAGATGAGATCGATGCGCCGTTCCTTGAACAGGACCTCCATGCTTGATCCTCTTAGCGTGGCGATCGCGACCCGCTTTCCCGCACGGATGAGGGCGTCGAACAGGGTGTCGCAGGCAAGGACCTTCTGTACATAGTGTTGGATGCCATGGGACTCAGGCAGAGCGCCCGTGAACATGGATGCAAAGCACACAGGCGTCTTGGGAGGAAATACCGAAAGGAGCTTGACGCAGTGCGGGGCCGTCTCCTTAAGAGGATCGAACACGGCAGGGTTCTCCCCAATGACCGTCGTCCCGATGGCGTCGGGACAATATACAAGGCACCTGTCGACCCCACCGATACCTTCCCTCCCGACCTCTGAAAGAAAAACGTCGATGCTCTCGGCCGTGGAGAGCGCCGGGGGCTCGACGCCCATAAGTGCCGCCAGCGTGGGCGTGACAGATGCTATGGTACGGCGTTTCAATCTTACCTCCAGGCTACTTGCGCCCAAGAGCCTACCACATTCAACCCACAAATTCACAATCCTGGGGTCAGGTACCGCGTAGCGTTTGGCTTGACCGTGGGACTGTATCAAAATAGAATGTAGCAAGACACTGGGGGTATAGTTGAAACGGATCGCAATAGTCTGTGAAGACATCTCAATCCCGCTGGACGAGGGATTCAAGAACGCCTCCGCACATATCGCCGGGTCCATAGCCGGTCTCGGCCACCAGGTCACGGTTTACACCCACGAGCCCGACAAGGCGGCAATTGAGGCAGCGCCACTGCCAAGGAACAAGCTCCTGAGGGATAAGTCCTTCGCGGCGGCACTCCGGGCGGAGAGGCACGATCTCCTGATCTATATCCCCGAGGCCGCGGCCACACCCATGAGCATGGTGAGATCCAGTTCGCTCCGCTCACAGGCCGGCGGAGCACCGGTCGTGATGATCTCACTCCAGCGGCGCACCTACTCAGGATCGGGGCGCATATTGCTCAGGATGACCGGACCCGACCTGGTGCTGGTGCTCTCCTCCGAGAGCCTCTCCACGGTCCGAAGCGCGGGACGACCCGCGAGGCAGATACCCCTGGGCGTGGATCCGGAGGTCTTCTCCCCCGCAGCAGCGTCCGAGCGGCACCACCTCAGGCGCAGGTATGGCATCGGTGATGAGAAGGTCATCCTTCACGTGGGCCATCTCAGGCCGGGCCGTAATCTCGAACTTCTGGAGAAGCTCGCCTCCTCCGGCGCCAGGCTTGCGCTCGTCACGAGCTCGAGCACGGCCGCCGACCCCTGTGTTCGCAGCATGCTGGAGAGTTCATCAATTCATCTGCTGAACGAGTTTGTCGAGAATATCGCCGACGCTTACCGGGTGGCCGACGGTTACGCCTTTCCAACAGTTAGCGAGACGGATGCCATAGAGATTCCCCTTTCGGTCCTGGAGGCTATGGCCACCAACCTGCCCGTCGTTGCGATGGCCTTCGGCGGGCTGCCTGACATCCTTAACCCCGGCGGCGGGCTTTTCCTCTGCGAGACCGAGGATGAGTTTGTCACAAGCGCGCGTGAGATGCTTAAACTCGAGACGGTACAGACACGGGAGCAGGTACTTTCTCTCTCCTGGAGGCACGTTGCGGAATCCATCATGACCGGGATCGAGGCGGAGCGGTTATGAAGCGAAAACTCATAGTGCTGATGGGCCTGGATGGAAGCGGGAAAAGCACCCAGGCCGATCACGCCTGCAAGTGGCTCAGGCGAGAGGGTATCCCCACCCAGGTGGTGTGGATGCGCGGCGAATCGTATCTCACCCGGCCGGTCTTGAAGATCGGGAAAGCACTCCTTCGGGCGCCTAAGGAGGAGAAGCGCGGAGGGGGCATTGATTCCGGCGAAGACTACAAGCGCTATGTCGACGGCAAGCAGTCGATGTTCAAGAACCGGTTCCTGAGAGCCATCTGGCGGACCCTCACCATCATTGATCTCTACATAACCTTCAGGTTATCCTTCCGTTCGGTAGGGAGAGATACCCGGGTCGTGATCCTGGACCGTTACGTCTATGACAGTCTTATCGATATCGACTCGGCTTTCGGCTCAGGGGGAGTAGAGGCCATTAAGATGCTGGAGTCATCAATGCTCCGGCTCTTCCCCAAACCCGACATGGTTTTTCTCCTCGAGATATCTCCGGAAGAGGCAATGAAGCGCAAGGACGACATTCCCTCGATCGTGTATCTTGAAGAGCGTCATGACCTGTACTTTAAGTTTGCGGAGCTCACCCGGGCAATCAGGGTGGATGCAACCGGGAGTATCGATCAGGTCCAATCAGACATAATGGACCGTCTGAAAGAGGTGGTAAAATGAACAGGCTAGTCATACTTGGCATAGATGCTCTCGACCCTGCGCTCCTGGACAAGTGGAAGGATGACCTGCCCAACTTCAGCAGGATCATGGATCAGGGATACTGCGTTCCTCTCGAGTCGACCCAGCCTCCCGACTCGATACCCGCCTGGGTGACCATCTACACCGGGATGCAGCCCTGGGAGCACGGCGTGGTCGATTCGGTGGACTACCTCGACATAAAGGGCGGCGCCAACGCGGTGGACACCGAGATCCTAAAGGGCAAGACCTTCTGGGACGTAGCCGGCAAAGCCGGAAAAAGGGTATGCATCATCAATCCGCTCCTGGCCTACCCGGTCTGGCCCGTAAACGGCGTGATGGTGAACGGGCCTGTCTTCATAACGGGTGATACCCAGACCTATCCCGAGGAAATCGCATCGGCCTATGAGTTGCCTGAGCTCGGCGGGATGGTCGACTTTCCCGGAAAGAAGGAGCTCGCAAAGTTCATCGAGAGAACAAGAAAAGTCACCGAGGACCAGGCCCGGTTCGGTCTCAAGCTCCTGGCCACGGAGAAGTGGGATGTGTTTTTCCTCTGCCTTCTCACGCTGGACCGCGTCCTTCACTTCCTCTGGCGCTACGGCGACCCGGCCGACCCGACCTACCCCGGCAAGAACCCTTACGAGAACTCCATAAAGGAGTTCTTCGTGATGCTGGATTCCCTGGTTGGCGAGTACATGGCCGCGTTGGATAAGGACCAGGTGCTCCTGATCGTGAGCGATCACGGGCACCAGATGCGCCCGACCAGGGCTCTCTACATCAATGAGATCTTAAGGCGCGAAGGGTTGCTCAAAACCAGAAAGGGCAGCGTCGCCGGGGTGAGCCCCGTCGCACTCATAGAGAAGACCAAGATCGCTTTCTTGCGAACGATGCACAAGCTCGACCTGGAGGACTGGGTCTATCGCATCGCCTCCTTGATTCCGAAGGAGAGGCGCAAGAGTCTCAAGACCTCATCCTTCGCGGTACTCAGGGATGAGAGCGTGGCCTGGGTTTCCGACACGGGCGGCGGCACGTCCTTCGGCGGAATCGAGATCAGCACTGAGCGATGTCTGGCCGAGGGCATGGAGTACGAGGGCCTGAGAGACAGGCTGATCGGCCTTCTCTCCGGAACCCGTGACTCGGCAGGTGATCCCATCATAGCCTGGGCGAAGCGCAGGGAAGATCTATTCGAGGGGAAGAGTGTCGAGAAATATCCCGACGTGGTCTTTGAGCTCAGGGAGGACTACGGAGTCGACCGGACCCTGTTTTCCGGAATCACGGGAGGAAGCACGACTCATAAGAAGATCTCCGGGGGCCACTCGAAGTACGGGACCTTCATGCTCTTTAACTCGCCCAACACACCTGCCGCCGATCAACTTCACATAACTGCCGTCTTCGAAACCATAACCGGGATCCTCGAGCTGGAGTAACCATGCGTATACTCCATACAAGCGATTGGCACCTGGGCCGGCTCTTTCACGGAGTCCACCTGACCGAAGACCAGGCATATGTGCTGGAACAGGTAATCGATACCGCCGGAAGTGCATCACCCGACGTGATCCTCGTCTCCGGGGATGTCTATGACCGCGCCGTCCCCCCCGGCGAAGCTGTCTCCCTGCTGGACGTCGTGCTCTCGCGTCTGGTGCTGGGGCTCAAGATCCCCGTGATCATGATCGCGGGAAACCACGACGCGCCGGACCGTCGTGGGTTTGGATCCTGGTTGATGAAGGAGCGGGGATTCCATGTGGCGGGTCCCTTCAGCGGGAGTGTCAAGCCCGTGGTGCTCGAGGACAAGGCCGGGCAGGTCTGCTTCTATCCTCTCCCCTTTGCAGAACCCGCTGTCATGCGAGAGAAGCTCGGAGACCCTTCCCTTAAGGATCACGATTCCGCTATGCGGGCCGCTGTCTCCGCGATCAGGGACCATCATTCGCCTGATGCACGCTCGGTCCTCCTGGCCCATGCTTTCGTGGTCGGCGGCGCCGAAAGTGAGTCCGAACGTCCTCTCTCTGTGGGCGGCGCAGGCACGGTCAGCGCATC
>JAUVJV010000134.1 GCA_030592245.1 Candidatus Eiseniibacteriota bacterium | reverse complement strand
CAGGACTTCCTGCTTAAAAGGCAGGTGCTCTACCAACTGAGCTACGCGCCCTTGCCATGCAGGAATCTATAGGAAAAGGCGGGGCAAGTCAACGACCAACCTTAGCGACCAACCTTGATGAGGTGCTCGCGCCCCGGTCCCACGGAGATGGGCTCTGCGGGACATTCTGCGGCCTGGAGGATCTGGTCCACATACTCTCTGGCCTCAGGCGGCAGGTCTTCGATACTCCCTATGCCGTCCAGGGTATCCCAGGACTCGCAGGATGCGTAGCATGGCTTGCACTCGCCCAGGAAATCCATGTCGGGCGAGAGGGTCTCAACGCTGGCGCCCAGACGGTCATAGGCCACGCACACCTTGAGGCCATCGACGCCTGAGAGGGTATCGAGTTTGGTGATCGCGACCGAGGTTACACCATTGGTCGTGCATGAATACCTGATGGCGGGTAGATCCGGCCATCCACAGCGCCGGGGACGCCCGGTGGTCGCCCCGTATTCCTGGCCCCGGTCTCTCACCTGGCTCTGGTAGGGTTCCTCCATCGAAGTAGGGAGAATCCCCTCCCCCACGCGAGTGGTGTAAGACTTGACCACGCCCACCACAGAATTGACATCGGATGGCGCAAGGCCGACGCCGCCGGTCAAGCCATGGATACCGGTGCTGCTCGAGGTGACAAAAGGATAAGTACCGTGGTCTATATCGAGGAGAAAGCCCTGCGAACCCTCGAGCAATATGTTTTTACCCTGGGCCAGGCTACGCCTGAGGAGCGCCGATACGTCACCGGCAAATTCCTCGACCATGGTTTCATGGTTGAGACAGTGTTCCAGGAGCTCGTCCACGCAGGGCAAGTCCGTGCCATACCGGCCGCCTGAGTAGGAAGCATGAAGGGTCTCGAGCTTGGACTTCAGGGTATCCGGGTGAAGAATGTCCCCCACCCTTATTCCCAGTCTTGAACACTTGTCACTGTAGCAGGGTCCGATGCCGCGCCTGGTGGTGCCGATCTTGTTTTTCCCGCGCATCTCCTCCAGAAGGAGCTCGACCTTCTTGTGAAGCGGAAGAACCACGTGGGCCCTTACCGACATGAGCAGCCGGCCCGCTGTATCGATTCCGCCACCGCCAAGCTTGTCGATCTCTTCCTCGAGTACATCCAGGTCGACGACCACACCATTGCCTATCACGCAAACGGTATCCGGCCTTAGGATTCCTGAAGGCACAAGGTGGAGGATGTACTTCTCACCGTCTATGACCATGGTATGACCTGCATTGGCCCCACCCTGGCAGCGGGCAACCACGTCTGAGTGCTCGCTCAGGACATCGACAACCTTGCCCTTGCCCTCATCACCCCACTGAAGCCCTATTACCGCCGTTACTCCCATATCGAGCAACCCTCCAGAAGCCTGTCGAACTCGGTCTCTATTGCATCCATGTCAAGTGTCCGGCCCATCTTTGCCAGAACGTCTGAGAAAGCACCGGCAAAGCGGCGAAGCTCACCGGGGCCCTTGCCAATCGGGGAGACTCTCAAAATGCTGCCTTCGAGATCGCCCTGCCCACCGGCGATGATGATACCATGATCCTCCTCAAGAGTCTCCGCGATTCGGCCTGCATCCACCCCACCACTCCAGAAGGCAACCACGCCTGAGGCCTGTCGGTCGGCAACGGGCTTGAAGCCCGCCGCCTCGACGAGGAGCCTGATTGCAGAGGCACCCGAGCGGTTGGCACGCCAGACGGATTCCATACCGAGATCCAGAAGGTGAGCCAGGGAAGCCTCTACGGCGCTCACCAGCGGAATCGCCGGGGTGAAAGGAGTATCGGGAGGATACTCAGGCCGCTCTCGGGAACGTTCCACGCAGGGTTTGAGGTATTTCCTCAGATCGAAGTAATACCTCGAAGAGGTCGTGGTCCCTACGCGCTCCAGCGCACGCTTTCCAAGGCTTAGGAATGCCAGCCCGGGATGAGAGAGCAGACCCTTCTGCGATGCCGACACGGCGCAGTCTATGCCCCAGGCATCCACCCGGAGCTCATCCACGCAGAGCGAGGCAATGCAGTCGGCGATGATGAGGATCTCGCTGCCCCGGCGGCGCTCGAGATCATGTATGGCATCGCATATGGCCTCAAGATCGCTGAGGCTTCCTGTCGATGTCTCACAGTGCGTAAGAAGGACGGCGCCTATTGCGGGAGCGGCCTCAAGGGCTGAGGTCACGCTCTCCGGCTCAGGCGACTTGCCGGGGGCGATCTCGATTCTCGTTACATCCACCCCGTAGGCTTCACATATCTCGGCCCAGCGGCGGCTGAACTTGCCTGAGACCGCGACAAGAGCCTTATCGCCGCTCGATAAGAGGTTGGCGAGAGCGGCCTCCATCGCGCCGGTCCCCGATGAGGTCAGGGTCACCACATCTCCGGTGGTGAGGAAAGCGGCCTTCAGATGTCCGGAGAGATCGCTCATCAGCCGGCGAAACTCATCCGAGCGGTGGTGCAGCCCGGACCTGCCGAGCCCATGACTTGCCTCTCTGGAGATACTCACGGGGCCGGGAGTAAAGAGACTCAGCCGCGCATCACTTTTTCTATCCAACCCCAGACTTCCTTCTTTCCTGTTCCGGTCTTGGCGGAGAACACCACGAATTCTATCTTCTTATCCTTGAGTGCTCCAGATATCTGACTCATGCGGCGCTTCACTTCTCCGGCCTTGAGCTTGTCGGCCTTGGTCAAGACCACCAGGAGCGGAATTCCGAGCTCGAGGAACCAGTCGAGGGCTCCGGTGTCGCTCGCGACGGGGAAATGGCGCAGGTCCCCCAGGAGCACAACCCCTTTGAGATTCTTCCGGCCATTGAGGTAGAACTCGATCTCACCCGCCCACCTCGCCTGCTCGCTTCGCGATGCCTTGGAGTAACCATACCCCGGGAGATCGACGAGTATCCGGTTGCCGCCGCAGAGGAAGAAGTTAATGGTCCGCGTCATCCCCGGTTTGGAACTCACGCGCGCCATGCCGCGTCTGCCTATCAGGGTATTGAGAAACGAGGACTTGCCCACATTGGACCTGCCGCCGACGGCGACTTCGGGATACTTGGGCCCGGGAAGCGTACTGGCCGTGAAACAGCCTAGGAACTGAACATCCATGTCGGCTCGCCGCGGGGTCGAGGGTTTCCCGCTACCTTATGAGGACTTCGACTTCCGTTTCCTTGTGCTCGAGGCGCGGCTGAGCACAGGCTCTTCCTTCGCCCCGATGAACCCTTCGGTTATTGTACAGCCCTTTACGTCCTTGCGCGACGGAAGATCAAACATCAGGTCGAGCATTCTCTCCTCGAGAACCGACCGCAGGCCCCGCGCGCCCGTGTTCCGGTTGATCGCGGCCGATGCTATGGCATTCAGGGCCTGGTCCTCGAACTTAAGCTTAACCCCTTCCATCTCGAACATGTATCTGTACTGGCGGCAGAGCGCGTTCCTGGGCTCGGTCAGTATCCTGATGAGCTCGCTCTCGCCGAGCTCCTCCAGTGCGCACATGACAGGCAGCCTTCCCACCAGCTCCGGGATGAAGCCGAATTTCAGCAGATCATCCGGCTCGGCCAGGGCAAGGATTTCACTGAGCTTCCTATCCTTCTTCTGCCTGACATCGGCCCCGAAGCCGATGGTGCTGGCCCTGAGGCGCTTCTCGATTATGCGGTCAAGGCCGCCGAAGGAACCGCCGCAGATGAAGAGGATGTCCTTGGTATTGACCTCTATGAAACGCTGCTGCGGGTGCTTGCGCCCTCCCTGGGGCGGCACATTGGCAACCGTACCTTCCAGGATCTTAAGGAGCGCCTGCTGCACGCCCTCGCCGGATACGTCCCTCGTAATGGAGGGACTGTCCTGCTTGCGGGCGGTCTTATCGATCTCATCAATATAGACAATGCCCTTCTCGGCCGCGGCCAGATTGTAATCGGCATTCTGAAGGAGCCGCGCCAGGATGGTCTCCACATCCTCGCCCACATAGCCTGCCTCGGTCAAGGCCGTGGCATCTACGATGGCGAAAGGAACCTTGAGGAAACGCGCCAGCGTCTCGGCCAGCAGGGTCTTGCCGGTGCCGGTGGGGCCTATGAGGAGGATATTGCTCTTCTCGATCTCGACATCGTTCTTGGACTTGGTCGAGGCGATCCTCTTGTAGTGATTGTAAACAGCCACCGAGAGGATGCGCTTGGCTTTATCCTGGCCGATCACATACTCGTCCAGGAACTGCTTTATCTCCACGGGCTTGGGGACCGATCTCCTCGGGCCCTTGGTCTGGATCTCTACGTCATCTTCGAGTATGGAGTTACAGAGTGAGATGCAGTCACCGCATATATATACATTCTGGCCCGACACGAGCCTGGATACTTCATCCTTGCCCCTCCCGCAGAAAGAACAGAAGACATCGCCCTTTACACCCGCTTTACGCTTCACTCTTGATTCCCGCCTGTTCCTTCTTGTAGATGACCTCGTCGATGATTCCGTAATCCTTGGCTTCCTCTGCCGACATGAAGAAGTTCCTGTCGGTGTCTTTCTGGATGACATCAAGCTTCTGTCCCGTGTGCTGGGCCATGATATCGTTAAGCTTCTCCCTCAGGGTCAGGATTTCCTTGGTATATATCTCCAGGTCCGAGGCCTGTCCCTGGCTCCCGCCCAGCGGCTGGTGAATCATGATCCTCGAGTGAGGGAGCGCGGAGCGCTTGCCCTTGGTGCCGGCACACAGCAGCAATGCTGCCAGAGAAGCCGCCTGACCCATGCAGATCGTGGAGACATCCGGCTTGATATACTGAATGGTGTCATATATGCCAAGTCCCATGGGCAGTACTCCACCGGGGGAGTTGATGTAAATGTAGATGTCCTTATCGGGATCTTCAGCTTCAAGGAACAGAAGCTGTGCGATCGTCAGATTCACGACCGTCTCATCGATAGCTCTCCCGATGAAGATGATCCTGTCGGTAAGAAGCCGCGAGAATATGTCGACCTGGCGTTCGCCTCTCCCGGTCTGTTCAACAACAAACGGAACCAATCCCATGGCACTCCTCCTGAGCGTAAAGCTTAGCCTTCCACCTCGGCATTAGCGTAAAGGAAGTCCAGCACCTTTCTCTTCAGGACATCGCGGCGCCAGTGATTGATCTCATCAGATTCCGAAGCCTTCTTTCGCACTTCCTCAATCGAGGTACCGGAGCGGCCCGCGATAGTCGTGAGGATGGCTTCGATGTCACTGTCTTCGACCACGATGTTCTCCCTTTCTGCTATGTCGGCTATAATGAACTCCTCCTTGACCAGATTGACGGCAAGCGGTTTGATCTTTTCCTCGATCTCGGTGAGTTTCTCCTGGGCAGTGGGGTCCTTCGAGACTTCGAACTCTTCCGTGTAGGACTTCATCATGGACTCTAGGGCCCTGTCCACAAGGCCCCGGGGAACCTCGAAGTCACTCTTCTCGACCACCAGGCGCACGATCTCACGCCTGGCCTGGGTTGTGGCCTCGGCCTCGCTGCTCTCCTGCATGGTCTCCCGGATCTTGGTCTTCACCTCATCGGCCGATTTCACACCGAGGGACTTCGCGAACTCTTCGTTGAGCTCGGGAATCACTTTCCGGCCGACCTGCTTGACCTCTATTCCGAACTCGACGGTCTTGCCTCTGACCTCTTCCTGATGGAAATCGTCCGCGTATTTCACCGTGATGGTCTTGGTCTCACCGACGGTGGCACCTGCCAGGCCCTCATCGAACTCCTTGAACATGCCCTTGGCGCCCAGCTCGAAGGGATAATTGGCAGTCCGGCTTCCGCGGATCATCTTACCATCCTGGCCGAGGCGCCAGTAGTCGGCGACGACCACGTCGCCGATCTCCGCCGGGCGATCGAGCTTATCGAAGCGGCTCAGCCGATCGCAGAGACTCTCGACCTCCCGGTCGACATCGGTATCCTCGACCGGCTTGACCTCCCGCTTGACCTTGACTCCCTTGTACTCCCCCACCTCTACCCCGGGGAAGATCTCGATGGCGACCTGGAAAGTGAGCGGCTCACCATCCTGGTATTTCATCTCACTGATCTCGGCAGGAAGGACCGGACGGAGCGATTCCTTCTCAAGAGCCTTCTGGTAGACCTCGGGTATCAGCTTCTCGATGGCCTCTTTCTCGGCCGTCTTACCGAAGCGAGCCCTCACGATATCCATCGGGGCCTTGCCCGGCCTGAATCCCGGCAAGGTTATGTCCTTGCCGACTTCCTTGATGATGTTCGCGATCTCCTTTTCCACTCGGTCCCGCGACACCTCGAAGGTAAGAACCCGCTTGAGATCGGTCGGGCTCTTTACTTCCTTCAGATGCTCTTCTGCCCCTTCGCTCACTTCAGTGATCCCTCCAGATGGTGCGAGAGGGGGGATTTGAACCCCCACGAGTATCCTCACTGGATCCTAAATCCAGCGCGTCTGCCAATTCCGCCACTCTCGCCTGGCCTGCATTCGCAAACGTCCTCGCTTAATATAACTGGAGGGAAATCGAACGGTCAAGCGGAAAGGGCTGCGGGGCTAATTCACAATCCTGGGGTCAGGTACCGGTTTGTGAAT
>JAUVJV010000071.1 GCA_030592245.1 Candidatus Eiseniibacteriota bacterium | reverse complement strand
TGGTACCAAATGCGTATGAGCTCCCCCGTGATGGACACCGGGGTATGCAGGCTATATTCATCGATCGGGGCGAGACTCGCAGTTCCTCCCTCATAGCTGAACCGGAATCAACTTGACACCAGGGGACCACGAATGGAATTGTGGACTCATGAATGCTAGCATTTCGTCGTCCTAGGGGATGAGTGTTCGAGAGCAACCGGACAGAGCGCTCAAAGGAGAGTTGCGGCGAGATGCTTCTCGATCATGTACGCCGCCACCTGGATCGGTGCTCTTGTCGGTTCAGCAGGGGAGCAAACAAGTAGGTGCTGGCCGGTGGATCGGTAGGTTGTGTTTACCGATGTTTTTTGACATAGAGGGCCTGGTGCCAGCCACAGCTATTGGAGTGGCCATGGCAGAGGCCCGCCCACATGAGGTTTCCGTGTCATGGGATCCAGTGTGAAGTCAGGGATCGTATTGCCGGCGGTCGCGGTTGCAGCCACCTGGGTTGCGATCTCCACGCTTTTGGTCTTCTTCGGTATTCATGTCTGGCCGGCGGGGGCCGGTGATTCTCAGTTTCTGATTCCTCCGGCGGTGGAGTACAGGTCTTCGGGAGAGTTGCTGCATCCCTTCTACCAAAAGGCCAAGATTTTCGATCCCGCTGGCGAGGGACGGCTTGTGTATCATGGATTCCTGCTCCAGATGATCGTAGGATCATTTGCTCCAGCGCCCGGGTATGCCAGTGCACATTTGGTGATCATGGTGATCCCAGCAGCGGCCCTCGGATTCTTCGCGCTGGCGGTGGTGCGTGTGATACGGCGATTTGACGGGGTCTCAGCACTCTACAAGGCCACTCTCGGCATTCTCGCAACTGCTTGGCCTTACGACTGCACTCTTGGGGCTCCACGGCAGGCCAGAGCCCCTGGCGATGCTTCTCATCTCGGCTGCCTTCTGTGCGATGACCTGGATTGACGTTCATCGATACTGGATTCCTGCAGGCATGGGCTTGGGGTTGCTTGTGGTTACCAGCCCGGCCCCTGCGGCCCTTGCCTTTGCACTCTTTGCGCTCTATATTCATGTTCGCCTTGGCCAGCGAGCCGCGCTCGCGAGTATTCTGTCGGCAGGGTGTCTGGCGGCTATCTTGGCGCTCCTCATCGCGCATTTGTGGTATCCATACCCAATAGGTGACTGGATTCAGGGGATGAGGCGAGCCTGGGCCGCCACTTACAATGTTCCCGAGAAATTCCTGCACTACTGGTTCGCTCATCCAAAAAGCAGCTTCTACGGATTGCTTTACCTTATGGCTCTGGTTCTGGGGCTGCACGCCTTCAGGCTTCGGAAGCAGCGGGTGAGGAGCAAAGTAGGGTTTCTGGTCTGTGCCGCTGCTCTCGCGGCTTTCGTGGTGCGGTGCAGTCTGTACGTGCCCAGGCTTAACTACAACCTTCTTGCATTCGCTCCCCTGGTCTATCTTGTTGTGATATTCACCTCCCTCGAGATCACTCAGTCTTACAGAACCACCAAGAGGTTGCGACCTGCACTCCACTTCTTCGTCCTGGTGGTGTTTCTGCTAACCGCTCTCGGATTTGCGAGAAGCCTCATTATGTTTCCGAGACACTTAACAAACGGGATATCGTACGCCACGGCAAAGACCCGACTGGATGAGATCCGAGAGGCCGCGTCAGGACCGGTCCTTATCACGCCTGCCCTCTATGGTCTCGTGGATAATTACGATGACATATCTGTGATGGATATGCCCCACTACCCAGTCCCAAAGACCTACGAGGTCGTCGTTTTTGCACAGGTTGGCCTGGCCCGACAGGCCCCACTTAATATCGACGGTTATCGTCTGGTCGAAGACAGGTTTGACCCGAATCCTCCCCGGGTTTTCGGTGTGAAGATCGCAAACTCGTCTCACGGTTATGAGTATGCTGTCTACCGGCGGGATGACACGTAAGGAGGCGGTTCTGCGCTTGACGGTTTTCGTGCAGTGAGAACCGCCAATGGGTCGCACGTCCACAACTCACCGCTATCCGGGAGCACTTCTCAACTGGAACTATGGCTACGCACCGCAACAATCTCTGTCTCCGAGTGTTGGACATACCCTGCCTGTCCAAGCTGCCCCCAAGTGAAACGCCGCTACCAGCGCCAGTATCCCGAAGCATACATGAACTTCTTGGCCACAGTGAACCTCCATTGGTGTCGCCTACATTGCCACACTACCTCGGATGGCAGGGTATACCTTAGACCGAGTCATTGGACGAGTATTCAGCCAATGACACATGACCATCTGCACATTAGGCCCTGACCGCTTCGTATAGCCCCGCTGCTCCCATGTCGCATCTACTGTATGTAGATAGATGTTCGCCAACAGTGGTGAGATTACTCCTCCCTGGGGTGTCCCTCTGCTCGGCTTCCACCTGCGCCCATCTTCCTCTACCGCACACCCCAACCACCCCTTGATAAGCCCAAGGACCTTTCGGTCCACGACTCTCCGGGCTACCATTCCCATGAACTTTCCGCACAGGACACTAGGTTACGGCAGTCCCAGACGGTCCAAGAGCTCATCGATCCTCGGATCGCTCAAAAGGCCCATTCTGTCCATGGGAGTTACTCTAAGCCAGGGCAGGAAGCTGTCGCGCTCCTCATAAGCTCTTTTCACCCACTCGAAGGCTCTATCCATCTCTCCACGGGCCATGTGAATGGAGATGAAGCACATGGGTGGGATATACTCATGTTCTGCCCTTTCCTTCAGGCTATTGAAGAGGCGCTCGGCAACCTCCCTGTCCCCAATCCGATAATGAATCACAGCAGCGCTTGCAATATTCAGGGGAACGCCACCAGACAGCTCAACAGACTTGTTGATGCTCGCAATAGCCTCTTTGATCATTGACTTTCCCAAATAGATCTCGCCGAGGTGATGGTGCGTGAACCAGTCGTTGGGCTCAAACTCGAGCCATTTCTTGAACTCTTCGATCGCCTCATCATACCGACGTGCCTGCCAGAGCCGATGTCCAAGATGTGGACCGCTGAAGCTGGAAAGTGGGTCGAGCTCTTTTGCCTTTCTGGCCTGGGCGATGGCCTCGTCGTGCCGCCGTTGAAGGTTCAAGTAGAAGGAATAGTAGACGCGAGTGTAGGAGGAGCCCGGAGCCAGTTCGATAGCTCGCTTGAATTCTCTCTCTGCAGCCTCCCAGTCCCAGTCATAGTGGGTATGAATGGATGCCAATGTCGCATGGGCCTCGCCAAGGGTATCGTCTATCTCGATGGCCTTGTTGGCAACTTCCCGTGCCTTAGGATACGTCTGGCGGGGCGGCAAATTCCCCCAGAAGGAGCTCATCCAGTAACTGTCAGCCAGGCCGGCGTAGGCCACTGCTAGGTTGGGGTCCTTTTCAATCGCCTTCTCGAAGTACTCTCTGGCCTTTTCGAATCCTCCAGGATTTAACTTGTTCCAGAAATAGCGACCCTTCAAATAGAGGCTATAGGCTTCAGGATCTTCAGTATGACGCTTCAAAACAATCGCTTTCTCTTTTCCGAGAAGATTGACCTTCAGTTTGTCCACTATCGCCAGAGTAACCTCATCCTGTATAGCAAACACATCTTCCATTTCTCGGTCATACCGCTCCGACCAGAGATGATACCCATTTGAAACATTGATGAGCTGGGCTGTTATTCTCAGTCGATTCCCCGCTTTCCTCACACTGCCTTCCAGCACGTTATCCACGTTTAACTTCCGTCCTATCTCACGGATATCTACATCTTTCCCCTTGAATGAAAATGCAGAGGTGCGGGCAACTACCCGTAAGTCTCTTATCTGAGTGAGAGCGTTAATGAGCTCTTCCGCTACCCCATCACAGAAATACTCCTGCTCGGGATCAACACTCATGTTGGTAAAAGGAAGAACTGCAATCGATTTCTCACCCTTGGGTAAAGTTATTGGCTTAGCTTGTTTCAAATCTTGCATAAGCTGATTCATCATCTGATATCTTTGATTTACCTTCTTTGCCAATGCCTTTTCTACAACCTGCTCCAGGTGACCTGGAATATCTGGTCGAAGTGAGGTGAGAGGCGCAGGGTTTTCGTTGAGGATTGCATAGATCAGGGCATATTCTTGGCTCTTCTGGAAAGGCCGCTCACCCGTTAGCATCTCATAGAGCATTGCACCTAGAGACCATATGTCAGTCCTAAGATCAACCTCTTCTCCTCTTGCCTGCTCAGGTGACATATAGGCCACTGTTCCCACTATTGTTGAAGTTTTGGTCAGATCTACTCCCCAGGAGAGTTTCGCAAGACCGAAATCTGTGATCTTTGCCTGCCCTTCATCAGTAATCATTATATTGGCTGGCTTGATATCTCGATGTACAATGCCCTTCTTATGAGCCTTCTCCAACCCCTTGGCAACTTGTAAGATCATATCGACTGCTTCATCAATGCTCAATGGACCCGATGAAAGCGTTTCTTTCAAGCTCTGCCCTTCAATATACTCCATGGCAATGAAGGTCTGACCTTCTGCTTCATCGATTTCATGGATAGTACATATCTGAGGATCATTCAGGGCAGCAGAGGCCTTGGCCTCCTGGATGAATCGTCTCTTAGCCTCTTTGTCGCGAGTCAACACTGGGGGTAGAAACTTCAGAGCGATTGTGCGTTCCAATCGAGTATCCTGAGCCTTATACACCAGGCCCATTCCGCCCTCTCCGATTTTCTCGATGATCTTGTAGCGGGATATCTTGGCACCTGGGGAAAGCACTTTAAATGACCGCGTCTCATCCAGCCGATTGTTGTCACGCTCTGAAACCACAGCACATCCCTCGGCCACCCAGTTGAGCTGAGTCGCATCTGCTTTGTCCACATTACACTATGGATGTGCAGACAAATCAAGGGGTTTGTCGATCGCTGATAGTGTTTGCTGTATCAGTGAAGGTGAAACTGAAAGCCCTCGAGCGCTCCGGGGCTTCTTTGCGGTGGCTCCCCGGACAAATGTCCCAAAGCGTAGCGTCGTGGGATGCCGTCGGGATTACACTTCGACGTTTGAAGAGTGGGCATATAGTGACATATCCCGCTCGGTCGCAAGCTATGACGGCGTGGATGGAGAAGAGTCGGAGAAGAGAACACTCATGTTCCCCTCTATTTCAGAACCACGAGCTTTGCCGTTATAGCTGTTCCGGCGGCAGCAAGCTCACAGAAGTAGATTCCCCCCGGGACCCTGGTGCCGTGGGTGTCTCTCAGGTCCCACGCCTGGGAATGAAGTCCCTCTGTCTGAACTGCGTCCGGGAGTCGCCATATGAGTTGCCCCCTGACATTATAGATGCTTAAGCTCACCCGACATTGCTCTTCGAGCCGGTAGGCGATTCTGGATCCCGCGGAGAATGGATTCGGAACGGCGCTCAGGCTTATCCGCGGGCGGTCGTCGTGGGGCGTGCCACCGACGCCCGCTGTCGCCTCACGCTTCGCAGTGAAGATGACCTCTCTAGTCTCTCCGGCAAGCAGATCCGGATCTCCCTGTCTCCATACGTAAAGCAACGCGAAGTTATCCGTGACTACTGCCTCGTACGCGTCGGTGTACTCAACAACTATGTCCTGAACACGTTCGGGAAGAAGGACGGTCGGATGTCTGTAACCCCACTTGCTGTTGTATCCCGGCTTGCCATCGACATTCATCGTGACCGTGACGGTGAACGTATCCACCTGCCCGCCCGGCACAACAGATACCTCCTCCGTATAGAGCAGGGGGTCATAGATGCCCTCCTCGGACACCCGTGCATCAAGGGCCGGGTCTCCGTAAAGCACTGAGCCGTCCCTGTCCGGAGGATTCGCGCCGGGTGTGGAATTCTCGATGTCGAAGAGAAGATTCTGATTGCCGAGGAAGAAAGCCTCCGGCCATGTGTAATGAGCCTGGAGTGCGAAGAAGGCCTTGGTGGCACCGTGCTGATAACTGTCGGGACCCTCGGTGATCACATACCCCGTGTAAAGGTATGCGCCTCCGGTATGTATCCAGCAAGGCGCCATCGAGCTCTTAGTCATTATCTTGCCGATGAGGCAGTTCCCAAGACCGAAGTATATCTTGGGATTTACCGAGTTGATGTTTATGTTGTCTCCCGTATGAGGATCACCATAGACCTGTCCGGCCAGCGATCTGAAGAAGCCCTCCAGGCCGACATCGGGATAATGAAGCTGCCAATTATCACTGCCCGCGTGACCGCTTGTTATGAACATATCGATGCTGTCCGCGTTTACGCAGGATACCAGCCATTCGGTGCGATCCGTGGGTCCATCCCACCTCTCCTCAACGGTGCCGTCCAGGTGCTTGACCTTGTAATAATTGTAGGTCCCCTCGCTGGTAGCCGTAACCTGAGGATAATGGGTCAGGTCACAACTCATTGTGCCCCCGAGAACGGTCTTCACCCTGAAGGTCCTGTCCCCACTCACAAGCCTCACGGCATCCTCCGAGTCGTATCCCGTGACGATTCCCCAGACGGCATCACCATAGATGTCATCATCGAGATCTCTGGTTAGCTGCCACACGTCGGCCACAAACGATGACGACACCTCAAAGCACCTCATCACAAAGCAGACATAATGCGGTGAGTAAGCCGAAAGCTCGGCCTGGACCTCCCATACGCTCGAATTGTACGTGAATACGTCGGCATCATACCTGGCCACCAGGGTATCCACGACTTCAGCCCAATTGAGCTTCACCAGGACTGAATCCCTGATCACAACAGCATACGGCTCCGAGCTGGCACTGGCGGCTGTCGCCAGAATCAGCAGCAATGCTACCCCAAGGGTAATGTTTCTCATATCAATACCTCCGTGCCCGAAATCCGGACCTGCGTCCACCGGTTTTTGTACACAGGTGCGTGAGATCTTCGCCCTGGCCCGCGCCTCGGCGCTCACACCCGGGTTCATTATACCATGACATGGGCCGTTTTGGAAGAATCTTGAGAGGGTCAGTGTTGACCGCTCCAGGGTCACGACCGACTACACCCTTGGTATTGCCAGGAAAGGGGCGCAGGCCCTCACGCGAGAAGTTCTACCCCTAACATTGAAGTGGCTCGCCGGGCAAATGTCTGAGAGCATGGTTTTGTGGGATATGGTGGCCATTCTGGTAAGGCGGATTGTGAGAGGGCGCGTGAAGCTATCGGCTTCACCTGCCGCAATCAGCCTCCGGAGTGCAGGTTAGATAATAGCCGCTCCGTCTCCGGATTTCGCTGACGGCTAACGGTGCTTGTCACCAGATAGAAACAAGGGTACTATTGCGATGATCTTCATAAGGCGACACCTTTCTTGGATCAATGCAATCTAAGTTGAGTGCCCTTCAAAGAGGGAAGAAAGGAGCGAGTGCAGATGGAGCATGAAAAGAGACATTCGTCTCTCAATCAGTTGCAGAGGGCCGGTACCTGGGCAGCCGTGGGGACAGTATTGGCTGCCGGCGCCGTGGTATCAGGCGCGCAGCCTGCCAGGGCGCAGGACAAGCCCAATATCCTCGTTATCTTCGGAGATGATATCGGGATGTGGAACATCTCCGCCTACCACCGGGGCATGATGGGAGGTAGCACGCCCAATCTCGACCGGATCGCCAATGAGGGAGCACTGTTTACCGACTACTATGCTCAGCAGAGCTGTACGGCCGGGCGGGCGTCATTCATCACCGGTCAGCATCCGTTCCGGACCGGACTCTTGACCATCGGCATGCCTGGTGCGAAAGAGGGTCTGAGCGATAAGGATCCCACCCTGGCCGAGCTGCTCAAGAACCACGGTTACATGACCGCTCAGTTCGGCAAGAACCATCTGGGAGACCAGGATGAGCACCTGCCGACAGCTCATGGATTCGACGAGTTCTTCGGCAACCTCTACCATTTGAATGCCGAGGAGGAGCCGGAGACGTATTTCTACCCGAAGGACCCGGAGTTCCACAAGAAATTCGGCCCGAGGGGCGTGATCAAGGCGACCGCCGACGGCAAGATCGAGGATACCGGGCCCATGACCCGCAAGCGCATGGAAACGGCCGACAATGAGTTCACGGAAGCATCTCTGGATTTCATAGATCGTGCCGCCAAGGCCGGTAAGCCGTTTTTCGTCTGGCACAATACCACCCGAATGCATGTCTGGACACGCCTCAGCCCCGAGTGCGAAGGGAAGAGCGGATATGGCCTGTATGGTGATGGTATGGCCGAGCATGACTACCACGTGGGTCTCCTGCTCGACAAGCTGGATAAGCTGGGCATCGCCGATAATACCATCGTCATCTACACCACCGACAACGGCGCCGAGGTGGTCACCTGGCCGGATGGCGGTACCATCCCCTTCCGAGGCGAGAAAGGTACTACATGGGAAGGCGGCTTCCGCGTGCCCGCCATGGTCCGCTGGCCCGGCCTTGTTAAGCCCGGCACGATCATCAATGACATCTTCTCCATGGAGGATTGGATTCCGACGCTGATGGCGGGGGTTGGCGAGCCGGAC
>JAUVJV010000397.1 GCA_030592245.1 Candidatus Eiseniibacteriota bacterium | reverse complement strand
TGAGGGTCCAATCTACCTGATACCACTCGTCGTAATTGGGGCCCTCGATAGACCCGCTTCCGGGATTTCCGTCATGCGTGAAGCCTATCACCTCGATAGCATTCAGGGGTACCGAACCCTGGAAGTCAGTACGGGCGTAACCCGGGTAGGTCTGGTTAGGGTCCTCGGTCTCCCCCAAGGCAATGGCTAGGGCAACCCTCCGCCACTCCGACTCGATAGTGGGGAGGTTCAGGTGCACCTCTGTCCCGTAAGGCCTGTTGGGGTCATCCAGCCGTGGCGAATCCACCAAGTCGTTCGCCACTTCCACGTAGCAGGCATTGGTAGTCTCGCCCTGCACCACGAAGTCCCAGTGCTTTGAATCGAAGTAGGTCTTTGTGACCTTGGTCTCCCGCCCCGAGCGCTCCCACCAGTTCACATCTGGGATCGCTGGGTTCGTACTGTAGTTTGGTCCGTAACCCCCCTGGAGAGCGCCATGTGGAAGGACTGTTCTCTTGGCCTCCGGGATGATCTGCGACTCCCACATATCTGCTCTCCGGAGAAAGTTCTCCAGCCCGGGTAGGGCCTCGTCCCCCTTGTCCTCCACTTCCCGGAGCAGGGAGTTGAGCTGGAACTGGAAGCCCTCCGCTTCCCTATACCAGGCTTCGGTGCGGATCATGTGAGGATCTTCTCCCCCCGCAGGAAGTCGAAGACCGTCCGGTCGTCCTTCGTGTACTTGGCCCTTGCCTGGTCCAGTTCCTGAAGCAAGGGGAGGACCTTCAAGATCTTGCCGTACAAGGTCTCCCAGTCCTGCTCATCCCACAGCTCTTCCGGAGAAGGGCCGTCTTCCTGCCTCTGCTCCCCTATGTACCTATGCATGAGATCGCTGCTGAACATGGAGAGGTACGACCGGAGGCTGAACAGTTGGTCCCGGGGCTTCTCGGGGTGATCCGTGGAGGTCCAGGCCAGGGCACCCTCCAAGTAGCGGTCTACGATGATCTCTCCGATCCTCACCAGAGTCCTCCAGTCCCCCTTGCGGTAGACGCCCTTCACGAACTCAGCGAGCTGGTCGTAGTGCCGACGCAGGACCCGCTGACGGGTCAGGTCGCCCCCTGCTTCTTTGTACCAGGGCTCCCGGTGGATCATGTCAGTACCCATCGGAGTCTTCCTCGTGGTAGTCGAAGCGATTGATACCCTTCTCTTTCTCGAACTCCTCGATCAAGGGGAGCCACGTCTCGGACCACTCCTTGCCCATCTCCTTGAGACGGGTCAGGGTAGGACCAGGGGTCGAAGTGCTCTTGTCGAGGACCTGGTAGGTCACCTTCCACATCTCATCCAGCCAGGCCTTCAGCTCCTTCTCCTGCGGGATGTCCTCGAACTCTTCGAGGATCCCCGTAGTAGGCCCGAACTCGTGCAGGAGGCTGATCGCCATGTTCACGTAGAGGAGGTACTCGGACTGAAGCTGGGTAGCCCTCATCTGCTCCTCGATGATCCCCTGGTGGCCATCTTCGTGATGGGGGTTCTGCTTCTCGTACTCTGCCAGGGTATGCGTCATATTCTCCATAGAGGGCTGGGACACGTAACCCCTCCGCTCAATCTGGTCAAAGATCGAATCGAAGAGAGGGCCCAGTTCCTTGACCACAAACTCCACAGCCTCGAAGAAACCTCCCCTATACCCTACCTGCTCCTCGAAGTCTGGGCCCTCGTCCCAGGACCTCTCCATGTGACCCTCTAGGACTCGATCGTTCTCGAAGAACTCCTTGAGCTGCCGAGGATCCCAGTTACGGACTCCCGTCCACAGCTCCTTGCTGAAGTCGGGATACACCGCCCGGAAGAGTCCTGGGAGGTCAGCCAAGGTCTCTGGGTTACCGTAGGCCATGTTAGCTACGTGCCACCAGTTCACATAGAATTGGCGAGGCACAATGGAGGGGTAGCCGAGACGGCGAGCTAGCGCCTTGATCTCGTTGTCTACGTCCTCCCCACGCTGCTTCCGCTGGACGAGTGCAGACAGCTCTGCCTCTCCTGCAGCCTCCCGGTACCATCCTTCGTGGCGGATCACTGTTCGTCCGCCTCGTAGGCCTCTACGATCATGCGGGAGTTCCCCGTCGTATCAGTCAGCCAGCGACCGAAGTCCTGCTCGTTGCGCCACTCCATGCCCTCGTAGATGCCGTAAGTGGCGTTGAGGTCGTCACCTACCTGAGGGGGGTTACCCATAAGCAGTATCCGGGCATTCTGGACCTCATTTACCGAGAGGCGCCCTTCCGTGACGTTCTCGGAGATGAACTTGGGGCTGAGGTAGCTGTCGTTCTGGACCGTCCGGACTTCCCGCCTCCACCGTTGCTTCAGGTCAAGGATTGTCTGGAGGATCCCCGAGTTGGCGTACAGCCACTCGGGGGTAACGAAGAGGCCCCCCTCTTCACTGGTCTCCAGCAAGCTCCCGCTACCCTTCTCCGACTGCCAGAAGCGGAGCATCTTGGTGGCGAACTCCTCGGCGGAGATCTCTTCCCGGGAATACTGACGGTAAAGAAGGTCCCGCTCCTTCTCGAAGGAGGCTACCTCTACGTGCCAGGCTTCTCTCTTGATCATCTCTTCATCCCGTACGGCATAGCCTGCTGGGCCTTAACGGGAGCCTCTCGGATCAACTGTTGTACCCTCGTCGGGTCTCTCCGGACGGCCTTCTTGTCGACCAGGAACACCAGGTCGGGCTTGGTGATCCCCATGGCTACCATCGTGTTCCGGAGAACATTGCCGGAGACGCTAGGCTTTTCGGGGCTCACAGCGATGCTCCACCGGATCTCTGGGTGTCCCCAAATTTCGGCGTGGTCGCCCCCCTTCCGTGCGAAGCGCCACCCGAAAAGATCCAGGAGCTTCAGGAGCTGGGCAGTCTTGATGGAGGACATGCCCTTGGCTTCGACTTCCTGGTACCAGGCTTCTACGTGGATCATGCTCCGGACCACTCCTTGACCTTGGGAGCGAACCAGAAGAAGCTGAAGTAGAAGCGGATGGACCTCAAGTCCTCCCCCGTCTTCCAATCC
>JAUVJV010000335.1 GCA_030592245.1 Candidatus Eiseniibacteriota bacterium | reverse complement strand
TCATTGACGTCGATACCTTGGCCAGCGGGATGTGGTCGAAGAGCATCTCCATGTCGGCGAGCGAGGATATCGCGACCCCGACCTTGCCGACTTCGCCCCGGGCGAGCGGGTGGTCGGAGTCGTAGCCCATCTGGGTCGGCAGGTCGAACGCGACCGAGAGCCCGGTCTGGCCCTGGTCGAGCAGGTACCGGTAGCGCTTGTTGGTATCTTCTGCCGAACCGAACCCGGCGTACTGACGCATGGTCCAGAACCGGCCCCGGTACATCGTGGGCTGGACCCCGCGCGTGAACGGGAACGAACCCGGCATGCCGAGTTCGGTCCCGTACTCCTCGCCGGCTTGCTCGGGCGTGTACACCCGCTCGACCGGTATGCCGGACACGGTCTTGAACTGGTCGCGGCGTTCGGCCGCGCGTTTCAGGGCCGGCGCAAGCACGTCCTGTTCCCAGCGGGTGATGAGATTCTCGATTGGCTTGTTGCGGGCCATCAGTTCAACCTCCGTCTACAACGGGATGTTGCCGTGCTTCTTCCAGGGATTGGAGCTCTTCTTGGTGCGCAGCACGTCGAGCGCGGTGATGATGCGGCGCCGCGTGTCCTCGAACCGGATCACTTCGTCGATGAACCCCAGCTCCGCGGCCTTGAACGGGTTGCCGAACTTGTCCTCGTACTCGTCGACCAGTTCCCGGCGCCGCTCCTCGCGGTCCTCGTCGTCCTCGATTTCCTTGCGGTAGATTATGTTGACCGCACCGTCGGGTCCCATCACCGCCAGCTCCGCCGTGGGCCAGGCAACATTGTAGTCACCCCGGATGTGGCGCGATGACATGACGTCATATGCTCCACCGTATGCTTTCCTGGTTATCACCGTCAGCTTCGGAACCGTTGCCTCGCAATAAGCAAAGAGCAGCTTGGCCCCGTGCTTGATGATACCGCCGTATTCCTGCTCGGTGCCGGGGAGGAAGCCGGGGACGTCCTCGAACGTGATGATCGGGATATTGAAGGCGTCGCAGAACCTCACGAACCGCGCGCCCTTTATGGACGAATCTATATTCAGCGTGCCCGCCAGGACCTTGGGCTGCTGGGCCACCACGCCCACCGGGATTCCGTTCAAGCGCGCGAAGCCCACAATGATGTTGCCGGCATAGTTCTCATGCACTTCAAAGAAGTCGCCATCATCGACGACCGGGCGTATGACATCGAGCATGTCATAAGGTTTATTGGGTGAGTCGGGGATTACCCCGTTCAAGCCCTCGTCGGCCCGGTCCGGCCTGTCGGTGGGCTCGACGCGCGGCGGATCGCCCAGGTTGTTCTGGGGAAGGAAGCTCAGGAGCTTCTTGATGCGCGCGAAGCAATCGTACTCATCCTCACACATGAAGTGGGCTACCCCGCTCTTGGTGGCATGGGTTTCAGCACCCCCCAACTCCTCGAAGGTCACATTCTCTCCCGTGACTGACTTGATCACATTGGGCCCGGTTATGAACATATGGCTGGTCTTCTTGACCATTAAGATGAAGTCGGTTATGGCGGGAGAGTAGACCGCTCCACCGGCGCATGGACCCAGGATAGCGGATATCTGGGGGACCACCCCCGAGGCCAGCGTGTTCCGCAGGAAAACGTCGGCATAGCCTCCCAGGCTCGCCACACCCTCCTGTATCCGGGCGCCTCCCGAGTCGTTCAGTCCGATTATGGGAGCGCCGTTCTCCATGGCGAGATCCATGACCCGGCAGATCTTCACGGCGTTCATCTCGCCCATGGTGCCGCCGAAGACCGTGAAGTCCTGGGCGAATATGAAGACCCGCTTTCCGTTTACGGTTCCGTGCCCGGCCACCACGCCGTCACCCACGATCTTCCGGTCTGGCATGTCGAAGTCCTGGCAGCGGTGCGTTACGAAGACGCCGATCTCCTGGAAGCTCCCTTGATCCAGTAAGAGCTCGATCCGCTCACGGGCCGTCAGTTTTCCCGCTTCATGGAGCTTGACGATCCGCTCCTTGCCGCCGCCGAGCTTAACCTTGTCCTTTTTCTCTTTAAGATCCTCGATCCTCTCGTGAGTCGACTTGCCCAAGCCTGATCACCTGCCTTTATTGCGGAAAAGCCTCTATCACATATACCGCCTGGTTGCAGAGCCAAGATCTGACTGACATACTCAGCGCCATTGTAGGCCTAAGAATCCGCGGTAGTCAAACGCTTTCTATGCCTCATGAGGCTGTACGCCAAGGGCTGCGCAGTTACCGAGCCGGTATCCGCAGCCGCCCGCACGGGAAGGGTTTGACAAAGCAGGAGCTCTATGCTAAACCTGACGCGGCAATACACGTTGACAATACACACTGAACAATACGCATCTGCGGTATGCGCTTCTGCATCAGCGGGCGTTTGCCGCAATGTATGTGATTGCAGCAAGACGATTGACTGCCTGGAGGTTCCTTTTGTCGGTCTTTGAGCTGATGGAGAAGCATGGCCACGAGGGGCTGGTCTTCTGCAATGACCAGACCACGGGGCTGTGCGCCATCATAGCCATACACGATACAACCCTCGGTCCTGCCCTGGGCGGAACCCGCATGTGGAACTACACCGACGAGGTCGAGGCCATAAAGGATGCGCTCAGGCTCTCGCGGAGCATGACCTATCAGGCCGCCGTGGCCGACTGCGACACCGGGGGCGGGAAGGCCGTCCTCTGGGGCGATCCCTTGAAAGACAAGAGTGAAGCCTACTTTCGCGCCTTCGGTCGCTTCATCGAGGCCCTGAACGGCAGGTTCGTGACCTATGCCGACTTAGGCACCGACGAGCGTGATCTTCGTTACATAAGGCGTGAGACCGTTCATGTGGCCCCCTTCGTCGCCGAGAGAGCCGGAGGAGGGGACGGTGCCAAGGTCACCGCCCAGGGTGTCCTCTGGGGCATGAGAGCCTGCTGCAAGATGGTCTTCGGCGTATCCTCGGTCAAGGACAGGCGCGTGGTTATCCAGGGAGTCGGGGACGTGGGCACCCACCTGGCGCGGCTGCTTGCGGAAGAAGGGGCCAAACTCATCATCTCAGACATAGTCTATGATGCCATGAAACGAGTCCAGGATGAGATACCTGATGCGGAGATCAAAAGGCCTGATCGCATCTTCGACTGTGACTGTGACATCTTTTCCCCCTGCGCCCTGGGCGGAGTCATAAACCAGGAGACCTTCAACAAGCTCAGGTGCAGGATCATAGCGGGCGGCGCCTATGATGTGCTCGAGTCGGACCACATCGGTGACCTCCTCTTTGAGAAGGGCATTCTCTATGCCCCGGACTTCGTGATCAGCGCCGGCGAGCTCTTCCAGAGTGCGGACAGGATGAGACCCGTGGCCCCGGAGGCAAGCCTTGAGCGCGCGGAGGAGATCTACGATGCCATGGTGCGGGTCCTGGAGCGGGCAGGCAGGGAGAACATCCCGCCTTACAGGGCTGCGCGCAAGATAGCCATCGAGCGAATCGAGAACGTGGGAAGGGTGCGCACCATTCTCACCCACCCACCCGAGATGGGACTGTAGCGAGAGAAGCGCATGACTGAAAAGAAGGGCGAATACAGGATCCTGGCCATAAATCCGGGTTCCACATCCACCAAGATCGCCATCTTCGACGATGAGAACCCTATCCTGGAGATCAACATTCAGCACTCGGAGCTCGACCTTTCCGAGTTCGACAGGGTGTGGGACCAGTATGAGTTCCGGAAACG
>JAUVJV010000310.1 GCA_030592245.1 Candidatus Eiseniibacteriota bacterium | reverse complement strand
GCGGATCATCACCTCCCTCCACGTGTTCATATCAGAGGATTCTGCACTAACCGCGATCGCCACCATTCCGCCGAAACCGTTGGCTCTGATTCTGCCACCAGCGGACCCAAGGCAGCTTCCTTGTTGGACATCTGTCCGGCTGTTCTTCTCCAGTATCCCCTTGTGACGTAGAAAGCCGCACATACCGAACCCTCCAGGATCGACACTGCGGCACCTTTCGCGAGGCAATAACATCACCTCAAACCCCGACTATTAGTTTTACAGGACTCCCCCATGAGTTCTTGCTTCTCAGCAGATCCGTGGTTCTGGGATCGGCTCACAATCACAGACACTCATCCCCGTATCAGGGACAATGCAAGGACTGTGACCGGATGCTCTGCATCGATAAACGCCCCCGAGTTGAGATCGTGTACTTTCCGAGGGCACTGGGCAGGATACCACGAAAGTGGCGTCACGTCAAGGTTTTTGGGGGTATACCGGACCAGCGTACTTACCGGATCGCCTCGGCGTAGTGTTGGGTTTTGATTCCCTCGCGGGAATCGAGATCATCTATGGTGCGGGCATACAGCTACACTAAGAATCGGCCAATCAAGCAGGCAAGAGGAGAGCGGCCTATGCGAATGCATTTCTTATCCCTTCCACGAATAGCTGAACAGCAAGTGCGACCAGGACCATACCCATCAGGCGTTCAACGGCGACAAGCCCTCGTTTGGTCAGGAATCGCAACAGAAACGTCGATGCCAGTAGCACGACGAAGGTCGCTAACCAGGCGGACGTTGCAGCGAGCAGCAGGTTCACCAGTTGCCCCTGTTCGGCAGTGGCAAACAACAGAAGCACAGCCAGCAACGAGGGTCCCGCAATAAGGGGAACGGCGAGCGGGACGAGCAGCGGCTCGCCATCGATTCCCTGTTCCCCTTGCAGGCTCCTCGTTGGGAAGAGCATTCGCAGAGCGATGATGAACAGGATGATACCTCCGGCCATGCTCACGGACTCTTGTCTGAGACCCAGGAATTCCAGTACGTGGCGACCGCACAAGATTGCGCCAACGATCACGGCCAGGGCGATGAGTAGCTCGCGCACGAGTATCCGACGCCTTCGATTCGCCGGCACCTTGTCCAGGATCGGCATGAAGACCGGGATGTTTCCGAAGGGATCCATGATCAAGAAAAGTGTAACTGACATTGACAAGATCTCCATTGACTTCATCTCCATGATTGCGCCAGCGTGCTAACCAACGCATAGACGAAAACGGCAGCGAGCTTCGCGGTGTGGTCGTCGCTGTCGAACCGCGGCGAGACCTCGGCGAAGTCGAAACTCACGACCTTGCCTGATGCCAGGACATGCTTGAGCAGGCGCAACACCGTCTCGGGGTGAAAACCGAAGGGCTGCTGCCAACAAAAGGCATCCCGATCTTCGAGATCGTCCACCCTACCGGTCCAGCGAGCCGCATCGGGGGGTATGTAGCCGGCCGGCCTGTTCACGAGGCTCCCTCTTCATTGAGCTTCAAGCGAGCACCTCCAATCTCGGGCGAACCGAGCTCTGTCATTCCAGGCTCAAGAGCATCCTCGGTAGCCTACACGATCTCAACTGGTCACGGCAACCATCTTGTAAGCGGCCACTGATGCTATGCTGCGAGTCTCGCCCGGATAGATGGATAAACACTACCTGTATGCCCCGGGCCGCAGGCTGTATGCTCCCGGCCGCAGGCGGAGCGAGATTCACCTCGTATTGCGCCCCTATCATGGGGGTGTTGTGGACGCAAGCCTGGCTCCCCGGACAAATACCTGGCGGAAAACACCCCGCGTTGATGGCCGAGATATGGTAACATTTACAGTGTAACCAGCAAGAACCGGGAGGTTAGCTATGAAAACGATCATTATCGTGGCAGCAGTCATGGTGCTGAGCTTCGCCGGGTGGGCACTCAGCGCAACGATCACAGTGGACTGGTCGGGTTCCGGGGACCATCTTACTATCCAGGATGGCATCGATGCGGCGAACCCCGGGGACACGGTACTCGTTCTGTCCGGGTCTTACGCCGGAACGGGCAACCGGGACCTCGACTTCGGGGGCACGAACCTCGTATTACTGTCCGACGGTGGCCACACCGTGACGACTGTGGACTGCGGGGACGCCGGACGCGGGTTCACCTTCCACAGCTGTGAGGATACCACCTCTGTGGTAAGGGGTTTCACGATTACAGGCGCGGCGGCCGACAGTGGGGCAGGCGCGTTCTGCGTGAATGGATCGAACCCGCGGTTCGAGGACTGTCTCTTCCTGGACAATGCTGCTGAGAAGACAGGTGGCGGCCTTTGCTGCGTGTATTCCTCGCCGATCATCCGGGACTGCAGGTTCGAGGGGAATACGGCCACCCAGGGCGGATCAGGTTCGGCGTATGGCGGAGGAATTGCCTGCTTCCACAGCTCCAGTACACTCATCGTTGACACACATTTCGAGCTGAATGAGGCCTACACCAACGGAGGGGGCCTGTACGCCTACTACTCCTCGCCCAGCTGCATCCGCTGCGAGTTCGTCGGGAACAATCTTATCAGCTACGGCAATAGCGGTGGCGGAGCTAGCCTGAGGTTCTCCGACGGTACGACCCTCGTAGACTGCACCTTCAGGGAGAATGGGACCACCCAGACGATTGTCGGAGCCGGCCTTTATGTAAGCGCCTCCGCGGTCACGGTGACTGACTGCGACTTTATAGACAACACTGCGGGCAATATTGGCGGCGCGCACTTCATCGAAGGTTCGAGCGGGACACTGTCCGGCTGCACCTTCTCCGGCAATATGACCATCTGGGGCACTGCAGCGTCTGGCCTTGGCTGCTACCAGGGCTCGAATCTCACCGTCACTAACTGTACGTTTGCCAACAACCCCGGCGATCACATATGGTGTCTCGACTCCTCTCCCACCATTGAGTACTGTATCCTTGCCTTCTCCGAGCTGGCCGGCCCTATTCGGTGCCGCCAGGGCACAGAGACCCCGCACATCCATCACTGTTTCGTCTATGGGAACGCGCGTACAGACACCCTGTGTGGTGGGAACTTTCACGACATCGAGAACTCCGATCCCATGTTCTGCGACATGTACAATGAGGACTACACCCTCTGCCAGGATTCTCCCTGTCTCGCGGGCGCGACCTGGCCGTCGCTCGTGGGGGCGCACGCTCAGGGCTGCCCGCCATGCGGGAGCGCGGTGGAGCCCATGAGATGGGGGGCCATCAAGGCGATGTACCGGTAGAGAAGATTCTACGCCGGGACGATTTCGGTGTAGGCCTCTGCCTGCTCGCCATCCGCCCTTTCCGTCACGGCCCCGGGAAATGCCGTTTCGATTTCCTGGGCGATCACGCCATAGTGCCTGTCTGAATTGGAGTTCCTGGCTTACTGCTCGTCGCGTCGCCGGAGGAAGGAGACCCCGCACAAGTTCATTGATTGGCGAACATGCACGCGGGGAATATACGCGCTCGAGATTAGGTTGCTCTATGGCCGCCGGGGTGATATATTGGATCTCGTACCAAGGCAAGGTATGGCCCTGATGGTACAATAGTAGTTCATACAATGTCTGCGAGAACGGGTTTGGTTCATAGGGTTCGCACTATGGCCATTGGAAGATGTGCAATCCAGTTGTTGATCGTCAAGCCTCTGCTTGTCGCATGGGCAGTACTCATAACCCTCATTATGGCTTTTGTCATCTGGGAAGCATACATTCCACTGGGAATGCCACTGGCGAACCGGTTGTTTGCACATAGGATCAACGTGGGATCTCCAGAGTGGAAGGCTGTGGCGGTTGTAGATTCGCTTGTACCAGCTCACTCTACTGTTCTTGTTGAGACTGATAACGATTACTTCTTCTATCTCCTACGATACCACACTTACCCGCGTCTGGTCTGCACCGCTAACGACTCGGCCTCTTCGGACATCGGGGCTCAGGATTCACTGGCTTACCTGATCTCCTACCAGGACGGCATACTG
>JAUVJV010000453.1 GCA_030592245.1 Candidatus Eiseniibacteriota bacterium | reverse complement strand
TCTGCGGCATCTGTATAGTGGGTCGGGATGCCATACTGGCTGGCCGCCTTGGCGCCCATCTCTTCACTCGCATCACAGATGCTCTGAACCCGGAGCCTCGATATTCTCTTCATCGCATTGAGGTGCCCCTTACCGGCATACCCTGTCCCGATGACACCTACCTTCAATCTTCCGCCAGCATTAGTGGATCCCAATCTTTTTCCTCCCTCTGCAGATGATTTTCACTAGCATTATTCCGGACCCGCCACCGCGTTCTCAAACGACTACCGAGAGATCATCTTCGACTAAATTGCCCGGTCGGGCGGGGCCAGCTCCTTCAATTGCTCGATCCCGTTTGCACAGTTAGAGTCGATCGATAGGATATGAATATCTATCAAATGGACTGTGCAATGTCAAGGCGGATTTTCCATTTGTAGTTGCAGGCCTTGCGGGCGAAAGTCACGTGTGATCAAGGGTCGGTTTCTGCATGGCAACAGCCTATGATGTGCGCCGATTGCTTCCCCGGAGGTTGGCGGCGACCCACGTGATTTGCAGGGAGCAAAAGCCCAAGTGAGCCGACCCTCCGGGGTGCTATTACCCTCTCAGTGTTTTACTTTATTCAAAGGTGGACAGGATGGGATGACATCTGGAGAACACTGATTATGAGCGCCGCCCTCATCAGAGTCTATGTCGTCCTTCTGTACATGCTTGGACTGAAGAAGGAGAAGGAAGCTCTCGTTGAGATTCTCAGGCGAAGGAGGGGACAGCGAGATATGCACTGAGGTTTTGGCTCTTGACCTGCGCCTCTGAAGTCGATATCATAGCAAGTAGCAAACGACTTAATGGAGTGAGGCGGCATAGCCAAGTGGCTAAGGCGACGGTCTGCAAAATCGTTATTCCCCGGTTCGAATCCGGGTGCCGCCTCCATTTCTTTTCTGCCTGTCCGAGCCGGATCCGAACTCACCGATTCCCTTCAAGGTACAGATCTTCTGGTACGATACCGACACGGTTGGGTGGACCACTTCCCGGTCATGGCTATCAAGGACGCGTCACGCGGTCTACATAGGCTTTCCCGGCTAGTAGTCCTGGTCTGCGTCGGAGCGCGAGATGTACCAGCGGCCGTGTGAGAAGATGCCGGCCTCCTCCGCGTCCTTATCATCGCTCCTTACTATCATGCCCAGGGGTTGGGCAAGCGAGCACGGGTACCTCTGGAGAACCTGGGGTGCCAGGGCGGGAGGGAGGTCCACGCTCACCGCATAAGCTCCCTTTAATCTCAGGAACTCCACGGTCGCATCAAGAAGAGTCACCAGCACATCCTGCCGGCCGGGATCGACGATCAAGTCCGATATGATCCCCAGCGGGGGAGTCTCATCACTAAGCCGGCAGACCGCCAGGCCGGCCGGAGTACCGGCTCCGCCTGCACGCACGAAGTGGTACTCATGGGCGGGATGGGAGACGAAGCGCCAGTCGAGGTAGCTGCGGTCCCTCTCCACGCAGAAGCTGTAGCTCGCGGCCACCTGGCCCCAGAGCTCATCCGTGCCTTCAGGAAGATCGCGCGTGATATCCACGGGAAGCGATCCTTCACCGGTTCCGGGAATTCCTCTCAAGAGAACCTTGGCCAGCCTCAAGAGGTCGCGGCGCCTCTTGGCCTTTGCGAGCCGCATGCCGAAGCAGCAACGCGAGAGCACCAGAGTGGCGTTGGTAAAGCCCCAGATCACCCTGAAGCCCACCCCCGTGGCAACGCGAAACGAGACCGGACTCCAGCCAAGGACAAATCCCACGCCGGGGTGAGAATTCCAGGCGGCAAGGAGTTTCCTCCCGATACCGAAGCCCCTCATCTTAGTATCCACGATGAAGTCAACGCCCCACATGCCGAGCAAGAGTCCCTTGGGAGTCCTGAGGCTCACAGGGACAGTGGCCACCATGCCGCCAAAGCTGCCGTCGACACGCGCGACCCAGATCAGAGGCTTTCCATCCGGGTTATTGGGATTGTCATAGTACTGCCAGCGCCACCTTGCGAGCCGTCTCTCATGAGCTCCTTCACGTTCGGAGGGGGGCAGCTTATCTACGAGCATTCTTACCGCGTCGGCCTCATCCTCATGCGTGAATCTAGTTATGGTGACTTCAGATGCCACTGCTATCTCCTTATGCTGTCCAGCAGGCCGCTTACGCGTGTATCGAACTCCTCATAACTCCATCGGCAGTCAACAGGCAGGCGCTTTATCTCAAAGAGGTCAAGCCCGGGCCGGTTGAGACCGGGCATCCCGGTAAAGGCCGCCTCGTATCCGGCATCCTTGACCTCCTGCTTGACCATCTCATTGAAATCACCCCGCTGACCGTTAGGGTAAGCGAAGCAACGCACCGGCCGTCCGGTCCAGGACTCGAGGCGCTGTTTGCAGTCCGTGACTTCGGTACGCACCCGCTCGCGCGTCTCCCGCGAGAGGATGGGATGCGTGACCGTATGCCCGCCGAACTCGACTCCCTGCCCGGCCATCCCGGTTATCTGAGCGGAGGTCAAGAACCTCACATGCTCAAGCTCCGGACCCTGCGCATCAACCTGGAGCTTCTCACAAAAGAGATTGACCTCTCTGGCGGCCTCCTCAAGGGGAAGGCGTTTCAAAGC
>JAUVJV010000162.1 GCA_030592245.1 Candidatus Eiseniibacteriota bacterium | reverse complement strand
GGCGCAATCGCCTGACCCAATGGTCGAACGACCCCGTTGTTGATCCAGCATCCGACGCGCTCTACATCCGGGATGAGGAGAGCGGTGCCTACTGGACGCCAACGCCATCGCCCGTCCGCGAGGAGACCGCCTATCGCACGAGGCATGGAGCGGGCTACACCGTATTCGAGCATAACAGTCACGGCATCGAACAGGAGCTTACGGTTTTTGTCCCCGTGGATGAGAAGGGGGGAGATCCGATCAAGCTCCAGAAACTGAGACTCACGAACGATTACTCCAGGCCTTGTAAGCTCTCGGTGACCTACTATGTGGAATGGACCCTGGGCGAGAACCGGGAAGCCTCGCAGATGCACGTCATGACCTCGTGGGATGATGAAATCCAGGCCGTCCTGGCCCGGAATTGCGATCACCCCGAGTACGGGGATCGGGTGGCCTTCGCGGCCTTGACCGTGCCTGCTGAGTCATACACCGGCGATCGCACGTCCTTCCTCGGGCGGAATCGCTCAAGCTCGAACCCGGCGGCTATGGAGCGGGTGAGCCTATCACGCCGGGTGGGGGCGGGGCTTGACCCGTGCGCCGCATTGCAGGCGACGCTTGAACTGGCTCCCGGCGAGACGGCCGAGATCGTCTGCATGCTGGGCCAGGCGGGATCGGTGGAGGAGGTCCGCAATCTGGTCGAGACCTACCGCGGGGACCTGGCCTTCGACGGAGCCCTGGACCGGACCAAAGCCTGGTGGGATGATCTCCTGGGTACAGTCGAAGTGCAGACCCCCGAGCTTGCAGCGGACTTGTTGATCAACCGTTGGCTGCTCTACCAGAGCCTGAGCTGTCGCATCTGGGGACGGTCGGCTTTCTACCAGTCCGGCGGTGCCTTCGGTTTCCGCGATCAATTGCAGGACGTTATGGCCCTGCTTGGCATCCGGCCTGAGCTGGCGCGAGAGCACATCCTCATGGCGGCGAGCCGCCAGTTCCGAGAGGGGGATGTCCAGCACTGGTGGCATCCACCGAGTGGCGCGGGACTCCGCTCGCGGATCTCCGATGACCTCTTGTGGCTGCCCTACGTCGTCGCTCAATATGTCCGCGTGACCGGTGATCACGATATCCTCAGCGAGAAGGTCCCATTCCTCGATTCTCCTCAGCTTAAGGATGACGAGAATGAGGTGTTCTCCACACCCAAGGTGGCGCTGGAGCGTGCCACGCTCTTTGAGCACTGCCGGCGGGCAGTTACGCGCAGTCTGTCCTTCGGTCCGCACGGGTTGCCGCTCATGGGAACGGGCGACTGGAACGACGGCATGAACCTTGTCGGTGCTGCGGGCAAGGGAGAGAGCGTCTGGCTGGCGTGGTTCCTGGCGGATGTGCTCGATCGCATGGCCGAGATGGCTGACCTGGTTGGGCAATCTGGATTCGGACAGACCTACCAGAAAGAGCGGAAGGCGCTCCTTCAGCGTGTGGAGCGAACTGCCTGGGATGGGGAGTGGTATCTTCGGGCGATATTCGATGATGGCACTCCGCTGGGTTCTTCGGTCAATGAGGAGGCGCAGATCGATTCCCTGCCTCAGTCCTGGGCCTGGCTTGGAGGCGAGGCCGGTGCAGGTAACGATCGCGCAGCCAAGGCCCTGGAATCTGTGTGGAGCCATCTCGTTCACGAGGATGAAGGTCTGGTGCTACTCCTGGCGCCCCCCTTCAACAAGTCGGAGCCCTCCCCCGGGTATATCAAGGCCTACCCTCCCGGCGTGCGGGAGAATGGAGGCCAGTACACCCACGCCGCGATTTGGTTCGCCATGGCCCTGGCGCGTCAAGGGGCCGGCGGGCGAGCGGTGACTATCCTGCGTACGCTCAACCCCATTGAGCGCGCGCGCGATTCGGACTCGGTCTGGCGCTACGGGATCGAGCCCTACGTCGCCGCAGCTGACGTGTATCGCCTGCCCGGGCGCATCGGCCACGGGGGTTGGTCCTGGTATACTGGTTCCGCCTCGTGGATGTACGTGGCCTGGGTTGGGGAGGTGCTGGGACTTAAGGTGCGAGGGGATCACCTCGAGATTGATCCCGTCATCCCGGCATGGTGGGAAGGTTTCAGCCTGCGCTATCGTTGCGGCGAAGCCGTCTACGAGATCCGGGTGGAGAACCCGGAGGGCTGCGAGCGGGGTGTGGCGTGGACGGAGATTGATGGAAAGCGCGTGCCGGATGGGGTGATTCCGCTGGAGCGGGGGCTCGTGAAGCACCGGGTCCTGGTGCACATGGGTAAACCTTAACGCATTGTTCTCGCTGCTACGATATGAGCTACATAGACCATAGTTGCGTGGCCGGAGATTGAGTGATTCAGTGGCCAGCGACGCATCCACTCCGACAGGTCAAACTCGACCTCAAACCTGCCGCAATGCGGAACCGCAGTCGTATCGGGCGTGATTGAGGGTATCCCGGCAGATCATGCGGACACAGCGGCGGCCGCGCCTCTTTCACCGGAGGAGGACAAGGCGGCGAGTCCGGGTGAAGCCGCGGGCCTCAATTCGGTAGAAGTATATGCCCGAAGACACGGCCTGGCCCTCATCGTTTGTGCCGTCCCAGCTCACTGAGTGATCACCGGCCTGGACGATCCCCGCAGGTCCAAGGTCCTTCACCACCCTGCCTGTAACGTCATAGACCTGAAGTCCAACCGGAGATGATTCCGCCAGAGCAAAACGGATATTGGTAGAGATGCTGAATGGGTTTGGACGGCAGGGGAGAAGTCTGAATTCGTCTGCCGTGGCCCCCGTCTCCGCAACTCCGGAAGTGTTCGGCTCAGTTATTGTAAGCACCTGGTCCGCATCTACCAGAACCGTATCCCAGACGGTGGTCGATGGCCAGGTGACCTCAAGCGTGTCTATGGTCGTTGAGTCTCCCAGGCCGAATTCCGCGATAAGGGAGTTGTGGCCGCAATAGCCTGTTCCCCCTGACACTTCCCGAATCTGCGACCGTCCCCCTGTAACGATCCTTATGCGGGCCCCGATCCCGGCGGCATTCGACGTGGTTCCCACCAGCTTCACCTTGAGCCAGTGGCCAACGAGCTGGTACTCATTGTGGAAGAGGAGATTGTCTCCGCCCTGGTCAGCAACATAGATGTCGGTCAGGCCGTCACCATCATAGTCGGCACAGGCCACGGCCGCACAATCACCGATGTATCCCAGAGGAACCACGGTCGCGTCCTGGAAAGATCCGTCCGGCCGGTTTCGCAAGATCTTATTGGCCTGGCCGTCATTCGCCAGGTAGATGTCCAGGTCCCCATCGTTCTCGCAGTCGATCCAGGAAACCCCCATCCCGTTGCCCCAGTTGTCGAGCGGGGCGACTGTAATATCCGTGAAGCCGCTCACACCATCATTCCGAAGCAACTTATTGGAGACCCCCCGATTGCTTATGTAGAGGTCCAGGTCGCCGTCATTGTCATAGTCGCCCCAGGCGGCACCCCGGCCGTCTTCAGCATCGCCGAGCGGGCCCGAGGTCACGTCGGTATAGAGCGCGACATCGTTTCTCAGGAGCTTGTTGGCGCCGTTGTTCACAAGGTATATGTCCAGGTCGCCGTCATTGTCATAATCTCCCAGCACGGCGCTATAGCCGCTGCCGGCATCTCCTTCCGGGCCGGAGGTGGCATCCGCAAAAATATCGCTTCCGAGATTCCTTAAGAGCCGGTTGGCACCGCCGTTATTGACGACATAGAGATCGACATCACCATCAAAGTCATAATCGAACCAAGCCGCTCCCTCGCTATTGGCCGCTCCTCCGAGAGGTCCACTGGTTACATCCACGAAGGTGCCGGCGTCATTACGGAAGAGCTTATTGCTCCCGCCTGATGTGTTGCAGAGGTAAAGGTCAAGATCACCGTCATCATCATAATCCGCCCAGGCGACTCCGCGCCCGTCGCCCGAGTCCCCGAGAGGGGAGGCGGTGACATCGGTGAATGCCCCGGCTCCATCATTCCGGAGCAGCTTATTGGCGCCGCCATCATTGGAGATGTACATATCCGGATCCCCGTCTCCGTCATAGTCGGCCCAGGATGCGCCATGGGATGCGCTTCCGTCCCCTAGCGGACCGGCTGTCGCGTCAACATAGTCCGCACCGGGTTCAATACCACATAGGGCGTATTCCTCCATTGGGTCACAGCCACTCCAGGTACAGTAGAGGCTGTCAACTGCGTACCAGTCGTCTCTGGACCCGCCCCAGCCGTAGTTAAGATGAATGTACTTAATACTGGCATCGATGTAGCCATCACAGTTTATGGAGTGGCCGTATATCCGGTAGTGAATCACGCGGCGCGGGTCGGCGTCGAATTCCGCGCGCAGTACATTGAACCAGTCCTCGGCACTGGCATAGCTGTTCCGGTTCTTCCTGTTGATGGTATCCAGGTACTTAAACCAGGTCGGATAGACCGTAAGGCCTCTGGCCGTATAGGCTCCCGATCCGCATCTCCCGTAGTCCATTTCCCAGGCTATGCCGACGTCCGAGCACAATTCGGCCACCGCCGCGGTCTCTGTCGAGTCATACCCGAACAGGTATCTTCTCAGGATATTGGGCCAGTCATATGGGTGATCGAAATCCGCATTCATCATCTGGCCGCTCGTGGAACCTCCGCAGGAATTATCTCCATCCCAGTAATAGGAGTGGCTCCCGGTTCCATAGGAAGGATGCTTCCAATAACGCATCGTCATGGAGCCCGCCGTGGCCACGCATCCCACCACACACCGGCCTCCGTCACCCATGGGGCAATCGTCATTGTATGGGTCGCTCTGATCCCAATGGGTCTTGATTAGGGGGCCGACGGTATCGATCGAGGCAGGCGCCATCCCTGCACCCAGGAGCCAGTCCCAGTCCCGGGCGACCCTTATAGGTTCCAGGCCGGCCTCCAAGAGATGAAATGGGCCATGCCTTTCCTCTATGGCAAGGAGCGCACCCTCCATCGCATCCTTGAGGAGCTGCCAGTAACCCACTTCGGAGTCCGTGTCGAAATTCTCGGTGAAGGAAAAGGATTTTACGGGTGAGAGCATCCGGACAGCAGGAACTACCATGTGGCCACCCGGAGAGACCGACAGATGGTACCCCAGGAAGAGATCACCTCTTCTCAGCTCTCGGGCATCTGTCACCTCCGCGCTATGGGCCTCACCCCAGCCACCCCGAGCATCAATCATGAACTCAATGAAGTTCTCCCCGATGGTGAGCGCTTCCTCTTTGGTGACCACAGCCGAGTGACCGGAGGCGGGAAGAATGAACATGAAGCATATCAGCGATGCTACAAGGGCTCTTATCATGGTTGGTTTCCCTTCGATGGTTGGTTTCCCTTCGGTTGTCTGATGCTGCTCTGCAAACCCAAATACCCCATTCATTATACCATAATGCGCCTATGATGTCAGCACCGATGCGACCCCAGCCCCTTGGTGCGCGGTGATTAGGAGATAAGGTCAAGGGAACATTGGCCGACCGTCATCGTCGTCACAACCAGATTGAGGAGTTGTTGAGAGAGGATAAGCAATCCAAGGGGAGGAAGGCACCCTCCACTGGACTGATAAGCATGGCAATGCCAATGAGGACCCTATCGATACAGATGCATAGCCACGGTGACTACGTGAGATAAGGCCATATGTCCTCCGACTTTCTGTTGAGGGTGGCGGGTAGGCCATCCCGGATGAACAGACTTCGGTGATTGAAGGTTAGTTGTGTCGCCTGGCCGGACCTGATAATAACGCTATACTTGGTCTCAGCAGCGTATCGTAGGATACGGAACGCCTATTTCAACATCGTCATCCGGCGGGTCACGCTAAGCGTGCCGGTCGTCAGGCGACAGAAGTAAATGCCGCTAGCGATCGCCGTGCCGTTCAGGTTTCGTCCGTCCCATTGGATCGAATGACTACCCGCTTCGTACCACTCATTGGCGATCAGTCTCTTGACCAGTTGCCCGGTTATGTC
>JAUVJV010000429.1 GCA_030592245.1 Candidatus Eiseniibacteriota bacterium | reverse complement strand
CGGAAAATCCGCCTTGACATTGCACAATCCATTTGGTAGATATTCATATCCTATCGATCGAATGTGACTGTGCAAAACGGGATCGAGCAACCGGGGAATCTGGCCCGCCCGACCCGGCAATCTGATCAAAGATGAGCCATCGGTAGTTGCTAGTGAGAATCATCTGCAGAGGGAGGAAAGAGATTGGGACCCACTAATGCTGGCGGAAGTTTGAAGGTAGGTGTCATCGGGACAGGGTATGCCGGTAAGGTGCACCTCAATGCGATGAAGAGAATATCGGGGCTCCGGGTTCAGAGCATCTGTGACGCGAGTAAAGAGATGAGCGCCAAGGTGGCCAGCCAGTATGGCGTTCCGACTCACTACACAGATGTCGCAGAAATGCTGAACCGCGAAGGCCTGGATTTCGTGAGTATCTGTACTCCCACCAACACCCATCTGCCGCTCAGCCTGAAAGCGATAGAGGCCGGTGCCAGCGTCCTGATGGAAAAGCCCTTCACAGAGACGTCGGAGGAAGCCATAGCTATAGTGAACGCAGTGAAGAAGGCGGCGAAGAAAGTCGACGTGGGTGTGGTCCATCAGCTGCTGTTCCTGTGGGTCATGCAGCAGGCGCGCGAGATGGTCAACAGAGGGGACATCGGGACCGTATTGAAGACCGCCATCTTCAGGGGTACTGCCTTTGAAGGTGATTCGTATATCAGCAACAAGGATCACTGGGTTCACGATACCCCGGGGGGACGGATATGTGAGGCACTGCCCCACCAAGTTTACCTGACCCAGGAGTTCCTCGGCGACATAAAACTGAAGGACCTCTCCGCCAGGAAATTCCATGACGCGCCCTGGGTTTCTTATGACGAAGTGCAGATGACCTTTGAGTCCGACTCCGGAATGGCAAGCATCTACTGGTCACGTAATACGAAGATAAACGAGTACCTGATGTTCCTGATCGGGACCGCCGGGGTTCTTCAGATCGACATCCTCAGCGGGACCATTGTCAAGAGAGTCAGGATGGAAGATATCAAGAGGCTCAAGCGTACCGGATTCGCGCTGGGCGAAATCGGCCAGATAATGTCTTCGCTGGGCGCGCACTACAGGCAGAAGCTCCTGCAGAAACTGGGAAAAGGAACGATCTACTTCGACCCCTACGAGGTCTGCATCAGGTCCTTTGCGCTCAGCATGCTGAACGGTGAAGAACCTGAAGTCAATGCTCAGAAGGGGTATGATTGTATAAGAGTAGTTGAGGATGTTGCCAGAGTGATCGATGAAAAGAGGAAGAGCTCCTAGCGCCCGGGTGACGGCGGCGAGCCTGGCCTCAGATATCTTCTGCCACTCCTGAATGGCATTTGCCGGGGCTACTCCAGGTAGCCCAGGCCGCGGAGATGGTGTTTTATCTTCTCGTCGAATTCCGCAATGCTCTGGCTTCCCACCCTGGGAAGGCCGGACATCCACTCCTCCGCACTTCTCAAGTAAGTGCGGGAGCGGTTCTGATCCTCGCCATAGAGGTCGTGCTCCTCATGTGGGTCGGCCTCGAGGTTGAAGAGGGCATGCCTGCCCTTGGAGGACCACACGAATTTGCGGGTGGCCGTCTTGAAGGATGTCAGAAAACCCAGATCGTATCGTTCGAATGAGTGATCGGGGTATTTCTTCTTCCAGAAGTCCAGACCCTTGGTGAAGTTCCTGCGCTGGGTGACCACGAACTCATGCTGATCCTCGCCGACCAGGGATAGCGCCTGGGTCTCGGGGACGTGATCGACAAGTCTCGTCCCTGCGATCTCGAGAATGGAGGGCGCAATGTCTATGGTGGATACCGGACGTTCTACTGACCCTTCCATGTTCATCCCCCTGGGATACTTGATTATCAGCGGTACCCGCACGGACTGCTCATAGGGATACAGGCCATGAGACACCAGGTCCTTCTCCCCCAGGAACTCCCCGTGGTCTGCAGAGATCACCACCATGGTATTGTCATATAAGCCGCGGGACTTCAGGCACTCAAACAGCGACCTGATAAAGAGATCATTCTTGTAGATCGAGGCATCATGCATGGTCTTCAGGATGTCGTAGTAGCGCTGGCGCTGGCCGGGTGAGAGGCTCTCGCGGTTGAACCAGTACATGTTGCCGCTTCTCTGGATCTTCTGCACCAGGCGAACCTCATCTTCGCTGAACTCAGCCCCGAGGAACTTACTCAGGTACTTCCGCTCGGAAATGTATGGGTGATGGGCGTCGTGGTGAATGTAGAGAAAGAAGGGATCCGAAGATGCCCCCGCATTGCGGATAAGCTGCCGGGCCTGGTCGTTCAGCATCTCGGAGACCACCTTGTAGGCGGTGTCACGCTTGAGAAGCTGCCTCAGCAGGCGAAAGCCCCGCTTTGCCACGACCGATGTGCTGAGGGCACCCGGGTACTTCCCCAGGTATACGAAGTAGAACTCATCCGTCCCACGCCCGAACCCGGTCTCGGGGCTCATATACGCGTTATTTGAGAGCAGCCAGGTCCGATATCCCAGGCCCTTGAGCACCTCGGTAAGCAGAGGAGTTCTCTCATCAGGATAGTGGCCTCCGAAGAAGTCGTATTGCTGTGGGTAAAGACCGGTGAACAGGGAGTTCATCGCCGGCCGCGTCCAGGCGGCCGGAGCGCTGGCGTTCCGGTAAACGGTCAAGTCCCCGGCTTGCGAGCTGAGAAACGGAGTGGTGTCCTTATCATAGCCATAGAGACCAAAGTGGTCAACGCGGGCGCT
>JAUVJV010000057.1 GCA_030592245.1 Candidatus Eiseniibacteriota bacterium | reverse complement strand
GACAGGAAACGTTTCTCTCCGTATCTCATCTGCCTGGAGAAGGACGGCCCGGTCGCCGGGCGCGCCAGGCAGCTCAATGTCCCTGTGAGTCATATGACCCGCAAGTGGCGCTGGGACTTAAGCGTAATCACAAGGATCAACAGGTTCATCGGCGCCAACTCCATCCGGATAGTCCACGCCTACCTGGGCCTTCCCGGTTTCTACGGGGCCGTCGCAGGCAAGTGGGCGGGATCAAAAGTAATAGCCACGATCAGGATAGCGGGCCCGCGGAGACGCCCGAGCGATATCACCGAGCGCTTCGCTTTCCTGATCTCGGACCGGATCATCTCCAACTCAAGGGCGGGAGCCGATTACTACTTCAGGCGTTTTCCGGGAAGAGGCAAGACCGAGATCATCTACAACGGATATGACATGTCCGATTTCGAGGGCCGCGGCGCGAAGTCCCGGTCAGAACTGGGTCTTCCGCCTGAGGGGCTTTTGATTGGCCATGTCGCCAACCTCAGCTATCTCAAGGACTATCCGACTTTCTTGAAGGCCCTGGCCGCCGTGTTCCCGGAGATACCGGGCAGCCACGCGGTCATTGTCGGAGACGGGGACAAGCGGGCCGATTACGAGGCGATTGCGGAATCCCTGGGCATACGGGAGCGAACCCTCTTTCTCGGCCACCGGCGAGACGTGCTCGATCTCGTAAGCCACTTCGACATAGGAGTGCTCGCTTCACATCCCGACTACGGCGAGGGACTCTCAAACAGCGTGGCCGAATACATGGGCCTCGCCAAGCCTGTGATCGCCACTGACATAGGCGGAAACTCGGAGCTGGTCGATGAAGGCGTAACAGGACTGCTGAGCCCTGCCGGCGAGGCCGAGGCCATGGCGGAGAAGATGCTGGTCCTCTTAAGCGACGAGGGCCTGAGGAAAACCATGGGGGAGCGCGGACGTGAGTTCTTCCTCGCGAACCTTACCCTTGAGCGAATGGTGAGCAAGACCGAGCGCGTTTACGAGAGTCTCCTGCGAGGATAGGCATGGCCGAACAATCCAGCACGGCGGGGCAGCCGAACGAAGCGGGGCAGCCCGGCGCGGCCGGGAATCCAGGCGCAAAGCAGTCTTACATTGGGCTTATTGTCAAGAATGCCGGGATAGACGGCATCGGCACCGCCTTCAATATCATCATCATGTTCGCGACCAGCGTGGTCATAACCAGGACCATCGGGGCCGACCTCTTCGGCAAGTACTCGCTTTCCAAGAGCATATTCCAGGTCCTGGCAGTCTTCGCGGTCTTCGGTCTCAATACCGGCGTGGTGAAGCTGACATCGAAGTATAATGCCCAGGGCGACGCGAGGTCGGTCAAGGGCACGCTCTTAAGCGGCATGGCCATAACCTTGGGCCTCTCGGCGGCCGTCGTCCTGGCGATTCTCGTGCTGGCGCCCTTCCTCGCAAGCCGGGTCTTCGAGAACGTGGATGGCATCGACCTGGTCCTGAGGGTACACTTCCTGGGCCTTCCCTTCTTCGCCCTGATGATGATCGCAAATAGCTATACCCAGGGCTTGAAGACGCTTAAGTACAGCGCCCTGGTGGAGCTCATCGCGAGGCCCCTGATCCGTCTCGTCGTGATCCTCTTTCTCTTCCTGATCGGGCTGAAACTCTTCGCCGTGGTCTTCAGCAGCATCATCTCCTTCTTCCTGGCGGCGCTTCTCGCCTTCTACTTCGCCAGGAAAATCTCCCCGTTCGACTTCGCCAAGACCCCGGCGAGGATGGTGAGAGGCGAACTCTTCGTCTACTCCCTGCCGCTGGTCCTGGCCCGTTTCATGAACGTCACGATCTCGCGGTCCAATACCATTCTGGTCGGCTTCTTCAAGGACTCAACCAGCACCGGGCTCTTCGGTGCCGCCATAATGCTATCTCCCTTCATCTCGCTGAGTCTCATCTCCTTCGGCAAGATCTTCGCGCCCGTGATTTCGGAGCTCTGGGAGAAGGGTGAGCACATCGAGCTTGAGAACACTTTCAAGACCGTCTCCAAATGGATACTCAGCCTGGGCTACCCGGTATTCCTGATCATCATGCTTTTCTCCCCCTCGCTCCTCCTGGTATTCGGACCCGACTTTGTCAAAGCGGGAACTACTTTGCGGCTTCTGGCGGTGGGCCAGATGATCAATTCCGCCGTGGGCCCTGCGGGGTCGATGCTCTCGATGACAGGAAGACAGAAGCTCAACATGGTAAACTCAATCGGGCTCGCCGCCCTTAACATCATCCTCAATATCATCCTGATCCCCAGACATGGGATCGCCGGCGCGGCGCTGGCCACGACGGTCGCCCTCGGCCTGCTCAACGTGGTAAGGGTCATCGAAGTGAAAATCCTCTATGGCTTTTCGCCTTTCAGGCGGGACCTTTACAAGCCACTCCTTTCAGGAACCATCACGTTCGTGCTCTTCTACCTGCTGAAGGCGCACCTTGGATGGGAGGATATCGCGCGCACCCTGGTGCTGTGTGGAGCTTTCCTGATCGTGTACATTATGTTATTATTCCTTTTCGGACTCAGAGAGGAAAAGCAGGTTCTCCTTGAGATCCTGAGGCGGAGGAAATGAACGTACCCAAGGTATTTCTCTTAGGAATCGACGGGGCCACCTGGAAGGTGGTCGACAGGATGATCGCCTTAGGGCTCATGCCCAACACTGAGAAGCTCATCCGGGAGGGCACCAGGGGCATACTTAATTCCACCATCCCCTATCTTACCCCGGTTGCCTGGTCCAGCATGCTCACCGGAGTCAAGCCCTCCAAGCACGGAATCTTTGGATACAATGTGATGGAGAACCGCGAGGGCATGATAATCGGACTGCTTGCCAACAGGAGCAAGATCAAGACCCCGACTGTCTATGATATGTACCACCAGCTGGGCAAGAAGATCATATCGCTTAACATGCCCATGAGCTATCCCCCAAGTCCCGATGACGGAGTAGTGATAACAGGACTGATGACCCCTTCGCGCGAGAGTACGTATTTCTATCCCGACGACCTCATCGATGAGCTCGCCGCCCAGGGAATTGACTACAGGATCGATATCACCGTCGCGCGTGAAGGGGAGGCCGGACTCGATGAGAGGATACGCCTCTATCTTGCGGATGGGGCCAGGCGTTTCTTCGAAGACCTTCGCCACGTGACCGAGGAGAGAGAAAAGGCGGTTCACTATCTCTTGGGCAGCAAGGAGTGGGACCTCTTCCAGATCAATTTCGTGAGCATGGACAGGATCCAGCACTACCTCTGGGATCACATCTGGAAGGACGGGCCCGACTCGGTGGTGCTTGAACGCATCAAAGAACACTTCGCTTACCTGGACGAAGTGACCGGGAAGATATACGACAGGGTCAAGAATGAAGCTCTCCTGCTTATGTGCTCAGACCATGGCTTCGGCGACTGCAAGGGCAACTTCTACCCGGCTGTCTGGCTCAAGCAGAACGGATACTACACCGAGATGGACAGCCAGCTTACTCCCGGCCTGATCGTAAAGCGAATTCTTAAAAGCCTCCGGCTGAGCAAGCTGCTGCTCCGCTTCCTGGAACGGTCCGGCAAGACTATGGCAAAGAAGCTCATCTATGTCGGCACCTCCAATGTCTCATGGAAAAAGACCAGGGCTTATGTCTACTCGACCGCCGGGGTCAGGATCAATGTTAAAGGAAGGGACCAGTTCGGCATTGTGCAGCCGGGCGAGGAGTTCGAGACCTTGATGGAGGAGATCAGGCAGAAGCTGCTCGCGATCACCGATGAGAACGGGCGGAAGATCATGAAAGCTGTCTACACTGCCGAGGAGCTCTACGGCAGCACTTGCCCGGACGAGTCCCCGGACCTCTTCTTCGAGTTCAAGGACGATCAGTTCTATACTACCTTCTACGCCATAACCGCATCGCCCGTGTTCCTCGACAAGGGTTATGCATGGAGACAGGGCGATCACCGTCAGGATGGTGTGGTCCTGCTTGCCGGTAACGGCATTGCCCGGGGCAAGAGAATCACCGCGGACATAGAGGACATTCTTCCGACGATTCTCTTCATCCAGGGTCTGCCCCTCAGCGAGAACTTCGATGGCAAGATAATGAAGGATGCTTTCACCGATGAATTCATCCAGAAGAGAAAGCCACAGGACAAACTTCTCTTCGAACGCGGTGAGATCGAGACCCCGGATGGGGATAAAGGCGACGAGGTAATTGACCGCCTCAAAGGTCTGGGGTACATATAGGAAAGGGTGCTGTCCCGGCAGTGATCGCAGCGCCGGAAGCTGAGTCCACACCTGTCAGAGCGAGGTGAAACCATACAGACTCTCTACCGCAATACCCAGATAGGCTGGGCGATCATCGTCCCCGTGGAAACCGTCGCCCTGGGCTGCCTCTACCTTGCCCTCGCAAAGGGTGTGCTGCTGGCAGGCTTCCTCTTTTTCTTCCTGCTCATCCTCACCTATCTCTTCTACAGCCTGACCGTGACCGGTACAGCTGATACGCTTGAGCTAAGGTTCGGGATCGGCCTCGTCAGGAAGAAGTTCAAGCTCAACGAGGTCATGACCGCACAGCCCCACAAGACCGCCTGGTGGGATGGCTGGGGAATTCACTACACCTCCCAAGGCCTGCTCTTTAACGTCTCAGGCTTCAACGCTGTCAAGCTGACCATGACCAATGGCAGGCGCTACATCATAGGCACCAACGATCCCGGCGGCCTTCTTATCTTCATCCAGTCCCACCGAAAATAGGCACCGAAAATAGGGGACAGACACCTATTTCCTTCAATCAAGGCAGGTCTCTGTTCCCCATCCCGATTGACCGTTCGGGATCAACGGGCTATATTCGAGTGAGAGTGGTGCTTTGGCCACCGTCCCGCCCACTAACGAGCCCCCAGGACCTTTTGACAAAGGGGGATTCGCCATGCCGAGGCAACCGAGGATTGTCATCCCGAGCATTCCGCATCACGTGACCCAGAGAGGAAACTTCCAGCAACCTGTTTTCCGCCGCGATGATGACTACAGAACATATTGCAGGTTGATGAACGAATACTCAAAGAAACACACGATGCCAGTGCTGGCCTTCTGCCTGATGGGCAATCATGTTCACTTCATTACCGTGCCTTCGACCGATTCCGCGCTTGCCCGGGTGTTCCACGCCGTGCATACGAGATACGCCCAATACGCCAATGAGAACCGGCAGAGGAAAGGGCATCTGTGGCAAGGCAGATTCTACTCCTGCCCGATGGATGATACCCATCTTTGCCGTGCGATCCGATACGTGGAGAGAAACCCTGTTCGAGCAGGCATTGTGGCGTATCCCTGGGAATACAAATGGTCAAGTGCTGCAACTCATGTCGGAAACGCGAGATCTCCGATAGAGATCACCGACATGGACTCCTTCAATGACACATCAGGATGGAAAGCCTACTTACAGTATCCAGATACTCCTCTGGAAGAAGAGATCCGTCGAGGCACTCACAAAGGATTACCAGTGGGCACAACGGCTTTCATAGAAAAGCTGGAAAGGGAACTTGGTCGGGTTTTGACCCCACAACGACCTGGACGCCCCAAAAAAGAATAGGTGTCTGTCCCCTATTTATATGCGGAGTTGCCAGGCTTTGTTAAAGAAGGCCCTGTGCATGAAGAAGGACGCCACCAGGATCGATATGGTGGTACTCGCCGCCAGCATGTACATGACTATCAGTTGAATCTTCGCCGCCTCCATGGGCTCCGCCCCGGCAAGCATCATCCCCGTCATCGCTCCCGGAAGGTGAACAAGTCCTATCACCTTCATGTTGTTCATGAGAGGAAGCAGGGAGGCTTTGACCGTCTTCTTCATCAGCGCGTCCATTGCGTCGGTCGGGCAGGCCCCGAGACACAATGCGGCTTCGATCTGTCCCCTCCTGTCCTTCATCTCGGAGGAGACCCTGTCGAGGCCCAGAGCCACCGCATTCATGGAGTTACCTATCATCATTCCACCCAGCGGAATCAGATACATCGGGGTAGTATCGATGATCCTGAGCGTCAGCATCAGGCCCACGGTGGATGCCACCCCGGCGAGGATCGAGACGAAAGCTATCGCGAAAGCCCTCCGTACGTTCTTCACCCTCCCCCTTGCGGTGAAGGACGCGACCGTCACCATGGCAAGCAGCAACAACATCTGATACAGGAGCCCCTCAAGATCGAACACGAACTTGATCACGTAGCCAACTGCCATGAGCTGGACAAAGGTCCGGAGCGCACTGACAAAGAGCTCCTTACCCACTCCGAGCCTGCGAATCTCGACAATCGCTATGGCGATACCCACAAGGGCGGTCGATGCGATCAATCTGCTCATCTGAGTTCACCTTTCGCAAAGCGCAGGGTCCTGGGATCCTTGGGATGGTTGAGAATGTCGCCTATGGACCCCTCCTCCACTACCTGCCCTTCGATAAGGACAAAGGCACTATCCCCCACACGCCTGGCCTGTTCCACATTGTGGGTGACGAAAATGCATGTGAGACCCAGCTTCCGGGATAGGTGTTTCACGAGTTCCTCTACCTGGAGTGTCGCGGTTGGATCGAGGTTCGCAGTCGGCTCATCAAGAAGCAGCACCTTGGGGCCAACTGCAAGCGCCCGTCCTATTATCACCTTCTGGGCCTGGCCACCAGAGAGGGTGGTGACATCCCTGTCGTGCGCATCCGGATCGAGTCCGACCAGATCGAGAATCTCTCCGGGCTCCACCGGCATGCCGTGCAGCCCGGGACCGAAAATGATATTGTCCGTCACCGTCCCCTCAAAGAGCTCCTGACGCTGAAAGACCATACCCACTTCCAGTCTCAATGCCTGGATGTCATAAGAGGCTATCGGCTCGTCATTGTAGTAGATGTTGCCGGCGGTCGGTTCGTCATGGCGGTTGAGCAATCTCAGGAGCGAGGTCTTGCCGGATCCGCTCGGCCCCAGCAATGTGGTTATTCCCCCTGAGGATATGCTCGCGTCGAGCGAGTCGAATATGGCAGTACCGGACTTGGTAAGCCTAATGCGTTCGAGTCGGAACACTTTCATGCAACCGATACTATACGCGCTGCGCGAATATGTCCATAAAAGTACGCATGAGAGGTCCCCGGTTGGCTACCGGAATGGCAAGGAGGCTTGGCAGCGCTTGATGGTGCGGTCGCGGTGGCGTGGGTAACGGTGTGGGAGGCAGGCGACTATCAGGGAAGAAGTGCTGCCAGCTCTTTGCTCCTCAGGCCCTTTATCACTTGGTCGCGGACCTTGAAGTAGTCCTCTCTGCGCTCTTCGGCGACAGGCTCGCCCTTGGGGTAGTCCATCCTGAGCGGGTTTACATATGACCCGAATTTCTTCACGCGAAAGTCAAGATGCGGACCCGTCGAGAGTCCGGTGGATCCCACATATCCAATCACCTGGCCTTGTCTGACCCTCGCCCCGGTCCTCACACCCTTGCCGTAGCCCGAGAGATGCCCGTAGCAGGTTGTGTAGACATTGTTGTGCCTGATCTCGACATACTTGCCGAAGCCTCCATTCCAGCCTGCACGCGCAATGCGCCCGTCTCCTATAGAGACAACCGGCGTGCCCCTTGGAGCCGCATAGTCGATGCCGTGGTGGGGGCGGTAGATCTTAAGGATCGGATGATATCTCCGGTTGGAGAAGTAGCTCGAGATCCGCCGGTAGTTCAGCGGGGATTTCAGAAACACGCGACGCACCGAGTTGCCGTCGAAGTCGTAGTATTCCATCCGCCCGTCCGGGTCGGCGAAGCCGAATGCGAGGAACTCCGTATCCTCGTTAATGTACTTGCAGCCGGTCACGTCTCCTATGCCCAGCCGCTTGCCCTGGCAGAAGAGCTCATCATAGATGATCAGGAAGGTGTCGCCCCGCCTGGGGTCGGTCACGAAATCAATTTCCCACCCCAGGATGTCGGCCAGCTTGAGCGCAGCTTCCGGGTCCTCTCCGATCGAAAGCATGGCCTCCCACAGCGATGTCAGCACGACCCCCTCGACCCCCTTCGTTACGGCGATAACCGGGATCTCATCCTTGGTCACGGCATACCCGGAGGAATCGGTGCTGACCCAGTAACGCTCCGTCAGCCCCTTCCTGTAGCACAGGCTCAGGATACAGCCATCCTCATCCACCTCGGCAGAATACGAGTCGCCCGGCTTGCAGGACCTCAGGTTGACCTCGGCGCCCAGGACGTCCAGCACCCGGACTGCATGGGGCGGCTCGATGCCGCAGGAGATGAGCGAGGTATAAAGGGATTCACCTGATCTGAGCGTATCCGCGATGCCCGTCGAAGTGTGTTCGGTGATCGCGACAGGGCCTACGAGATCTGCCGTATCGGCCTCCTCACCACTCTTCCGGCAACCGGGACAGAGAAGAAGTGCGAGGATGAGGATAAGGAAAACGGAAGTGTAAGCAACCGATGTCCTGCCACAATTCATGAACCGATCTTCCCTGATTTCGCGATCACCTCCGAACCGATGCCACACGCGGGGATAATGTAAACTAAACCGCAAATGCGGTCAAGCACAGAAAGTGAGAGGACATATGGCCTTATCGGAGAAACACCATCTTGCGGGTCGCGGTGGCATCGGGTGTGACGATGCGATAGAAGTAGATTCCGCCTGCCACGCTTCTGCCTGAGGCGTCGGTGGCATCCCAGTTGATATGATGGATCCCCGGCCCGGCATGCTCGTCAATCAAGGTCTTGACCAGCCTGCCCTCCACGGTCACCACATCGATCTTGACCTGGCTTGCCCGCGGGAGCGAGAAGCTTATCTGCGTGGTGCCGGCAAAGGGATTGGGTATATTCTGCATGAGCCTGAGCTTCTCCCCTGCAAGGTCAGGCGTCTCGGCATCGGGCCGCTCGAGCAGTCCGAAGGTGCCAAGCCTGTCCACATGGGCGATGATCCTGCCGGAGTCCCTGTCCACGAAGGACTCCAGGGGACTCATACTTCCGTCTTCAACCCTTGCTACTACCAGATGCTCCGGTGCCACCTCGATAGCGCTGTATGCGATCGAGATGGTTGCGGG
>JAUVJV010000452.1 GCA_030592245.1 Candidatus Eiseniibacteriota bacterium | reverse complement strand
GTATTGATGAAAGCGTCCTTAATAATGTTGATCTATTGATCCCTGTTGTTTTCGGGAATGATCATAATCGGCTTATGAGAAGGCTTGATCGCGACACAGTCCCTAAGGATGAAGGTGGAGACAGGGGTTTTTCAGAAGAATATACCATCGCCGAAACGGCAGAAAAGGGGATCCAGGAAATCTATCAGGCAATGAAGCATATTTCTTTAAAACACGGGGCCTTCTGGTGGCAGCAGGACACTAATACTATTTTAGGTCTCCCCGGCTCTTCCCCTGCCGTCTCTTCCCCCGCCGTTGATTCGGTTATCACTCTCAATGAGGATACCCCCGCCGGAGCGCTCAAAGATGCTGTAGAAAGACGCTACCATTTCTTAATGCGTAACGGTGATAAAGAGGTATGCGATTATATATTTGCCAACACGCCTTATGAGCAGATCATCCTTGGATCCGGAGCCGCCATCGAAGTCGTTTTATTTGATCTAAGAGCACGATACCTGGGACAAAGGCCGGCTGTCGCGCAGGAAAGACCGAGGTCCTACGTGAGCGCAACATGCCCGCACAGGGACATCGGTTTTGATAGCAGACCCTGCCCGTTCTGTAATATTTTGGCCAAACAGATCGTGGCGGAAATAGTCATCGAAGGCAGGCATTATATATTAGCGGTAAACAAATTTCCTTACGCGCCTTTTCACTTTGTATTGTTCGCCAAAGAAGTGGCCGACCAGACCGTGGACGCCGTAAGGATGCGGGATGCCTTATTGGTGTTGAAGGCAATGGGGGAAGAGTACGAGGGGGCCTTTAACAGCCCCCGCGCCGGCGGTTCGATAATCCATATGCACTTCCAGATCTTTAAAAAGCGTACCCGTATTTGGGATCACGCCGATAAACAGGTTGTCTCTTCAGGATCGCTCCTTGCCGGATGGCCCGCGCAGGCAGTTATTTTTGACAGGCAAAACAGGCAGGATCTCTCAGCGGGTCTAGCGGACGCCGTTCGCGGTCTTCTGGAAAAGGACCAAGCTCATAACATTTTGTTCAAACTAAGAGAAGAGAGATTCGCAGGCATATTATTGCCGAGAGGTGAAGAATTTGCTGAATTGATGCCGGGCTACTATAAGAAATGCGCCAGCTTAGAGATGGCAGGGCACATCCTGATTGAAAATAAGGATCTTTATAATGCATTCGTCGAGGGCGGGCTTAAGGAAGGGGATATATTAAGGATATACCAAGAAGTTTCCCTTGCCTCCAGCCCCGCCGCCAACCTCCAGCAGGCCAAGGACGCTCTCCTTCCCGAGGCCCAGAGGCTGCTCGACTTCCTCGCCACCGAGTCCATTGAACGCGAGGCCCCGGCCATCTCTAAGGGCGATGTCGGTAAGGTCAACCCCGTCATCCTCGCCTTAGGTTCGCCGTCCCCCGCCGCCTTCAAGAAGGCCGCCCTGGACTGGGTGCAGTATAAGGAGTGGGGCTTTGAGAACGTCCCGGTCATCGCCTCGACAGGCCGCGGCAGGGGATACAAGAACTTCGTCGTGATGACCTTAGAGTTCTTGAAGGTTGAAGACACCCAGAACGGCACCGACTATGCCGAGCAGTTCATGGCCGCCTACGGCCCCGAGGTCGAGAAGGCCGCTGCCTCCGACATGGACACCCTCTGGGATGAGTACATCGCCAACATGAACGTCAGGAAGGACGCTTATGGCAAGGGCATCGACCAGTTCCTGAGCTTCAAGGCTTCGGTCGCCAACGCCCTGACCGAGGCCAAGACCATCGCCTTCATCATGAACATGTACGGTGTTACCGATGAGGTCATCTTAGAAGAGGTCTCCAATAACACCTACGCCAACATCTACGAGAGCATGCCCTCTATTGAGGCCATCGAGCAGGGTTACAAGGCCCAGGGCAACACACTCCCCATCAAGATCAGGATAGTTGCCGCCGACTTCCACAGGCTCAGAGCGTTGGTCACGACCATCGGCATCGCCACCGAAGGCTCCAAGCGCAGGGCGTACTTAGAGTCCAAGGACATGGGTACCGACGTCCGGGCCAAGAACCACACCTGGCTCGTCAACGCCGAGAGGAGCGAGAACGTCGACCTCACGGCCATGACCGAAGAGACCTTCTACACTTATATCATCCAGACGGTCGGTGATCCCTCCAAGAAGGGCGAAGCCAGTGAGATCGAGCGCCTCGCCCGTTGGGGCGGCCAGTGGCTCATCCACTCCGACATCATCGTTGAGGCCGTCTCCGACCAGGGCGCCTGGAGCCAGAAGGCCGTCCTGAACTTAAGAACAAAACTTTTGGCTGACTACCAGCAGGCCAGGGAGGCCGCGTCATCGCCGGCCGCGCCCGTCTCGCCTGCCGCGTCCTCTGCCGCCGGCAAGACCACATCCGCCAGGACCGCCTTCAACACGCAGGTCCTGAGCGCGGCAGAGAAGACGGCTATCGAGCAAGAGATCGACGCGGCGGTCAAGAGAGGGGACGTTGAGGTCTTCGTCCCCAACGAAGCCGTCAGGGAGATGTTGAAGACCCGCGGCCCGCCCGAGATCGGAGAGAGGCTTCTCGCCGAACTGGACAGCGACACCTTCAAGATCAGAGTCGTAGATATCGGC
>JAUVJV010000124.1 GCA_030592245.1 Candidatus Eiseniibacteriota bacterium | reverse complement strand
TGGACTCCCACGGCGTGGTGACCGAATTCAACAGGTCAGCGTCCAGGATTCTCCGGATCGATTCCGCTCACGCCAAGGGAGACAATATCAACAGCGTCCTCGGGCAAGTCTGCCCCGATCTGTGTGGGGGATTGATCAGGGCTCTCGAGAGAGGCCAGTTGGAGAAACGCGGGGAGATTTACGCGGAGACCACCGACGGGCCGATTCCCCTCGGTGTAAGCATATCACTGATGCGTGGCAGGGCAGGCAACCCGACCGGAGCCGTATCCGTATTTCAGGATCTCACTGAGGTGAAGAGCCTGGCCAGGAGGATCAGGCTGGCCGACCGGCTGGCGGCCCTCGGGGAGCTTTCCGCCGCGATAGCACATGAGATCAGGACGCCCCTGGCTTCCATCTGCGGTTCGGTCGAGATGCTGAGGGAATCGCTCAAGGTCGGGGCCGAAGATGGCAAGCTCGTGGAGCTGGTCGTGAAGGAGTCGGAGCGGCTGAGGAAGATAATCGATCATTTTCTGGAGTTTGCCAAGGCACGGCCTTCCGATTTCGCCCCGTCGTCGTTGAACTCGATACTCGCAGAGGTCGTGTGCCTGGTGAAGAACCGTCAGGATCTCGACAAGCAGGTCCGGATCGAGTTCCTGCCGGAAGCGGAGGTCGAGGCCTGCGTGGACGAGGAGACCATAAAACAGGTCTTCTACAATCTCGCGCTCAATTCGCTCGAGGCCATCGAAAGGTCAGGCGAGCTTAAGATCAGCCTGAGGCGGATCGAGCGTGATCCATCCGACCAAGTTGCCCAGGTTGTATTCCAGGACAATGGCTCAGGTATCGGCCCGGCGGATCTCGGCCGCGTGTTTGAGCCGTTTTTCACCAGCAAGAAGTCGGGAACCGGACTCGGCCTGGCGATAGTCTCCAAGATCATCGAGGAACATGACGGAGAAGTGCACATTGAGAGTAAGAAAGGGGAGGGTACGGTCGTCACCGTCTCCCTGCCACTGAATAGACCCGATCACGAGAGACCCCACCTTGGTGTAGGGTCTTCGCGTAGAGTTCTGGAATCGGTAACCACTTAGAGCGGAGTCACCGAGATGGCTGATGAGAGAATACTGGTTGTTGAGGATGAGGAGGGGATGAGGGAATTCCTCAAGATACTCCTCGGCAAGGAGCGCTATGAGGTTGTGGCCGCCGATTGCGGTGAGAAGGCCATTGAGAGATTCAAGGAAGAGAATTTCCATGTAGTGATCACGGACATCAAGATGCCGGGAATGAACGGTATGGAAGTGCTTACCGCCATCAGGCAGATGGACCCTTCGGTCCCCGTGATCCTGATGACCGGCCATGCATCGATGGACACCGCAATCGAAGCCGTGAACAAGGGCGCCTTCGCGTATCTGCTTAAACAGGCAAGGAATGATGAGATCAAGCAACTCGTCAGGAAGGCCATTGAGATGCGCTCACTCCGGAATGAGAACAGGCGTCTGAAACAGGAGATTAAGAAGAACCAAATCAAGAGGCCGATCATAGGGAAGAGCGAGAGAATCCGCCAGGTGTTTGCCCTTGTGGACAAGGTGGCGGATACCGACTCAACCATCCTCATATTTGGCGAGAGCGGTACAGGCAAGGAGCTGGTGGCCAGGGAGATACACCACAGGAGCGACAGGGTAAAGGGGCCTTTCGTGTCGATCAACTGCGGCGCTCTCCCCGAGGCATTGCTCGAGAGCGAGCTTTTCGGACATGTCAGAGGCTCTTTCACCGGGGCGGTGCGCGACAAGGATGGCATGTTCACCGTCGCCAAGGGTGGGACCTTCTTCCTGGACGAGGTGGGTGAGACCACGCCCGCGATTCAGGTGAAGCTCCTGAGGGTCCTCCAGGAGCGGGAGGTAATTCCGGTGGGCGCTACCAAGGCGATCAAGGTGGACGTCCGCCTGATCGCAGCGACCAATTCGGACCTGGAGAATGCAGTTGAGACGGGCCGGTTCCGCGCTGACCTGTTCTACCGCTTGAACGTGATTCCCATCCACCTGCCTCCCCTGAGGCAGAGAAAGGATGATATCCCCCTCCTGGTTGAGCATTTCCTCAAGGGTCACGGCGGTACTGCCGATAAGCCAGTTAAGACTTTGTCTGCGGAGGCATTCGATACCTTGATGAGATACGACTGGCCTGGCAATGTGAGAGAACTCGAAAACGCCCTGGAGCGGGGTGTGATCCTTCAGGAAGGCCGCGTGATCACGGCCGAGGACCTGCCGGAGAGGCTGCGCCGATCGCGCACCCAGAGCAGGGGATCGGTCGTGTCCACGAGCAATCTGACACTTGAGGAACTTGAGAAGGAATACCTCCTCAAGGTCCTTGACGAGACCGGCTGGCATAAGAAGCGGGCCGCATCGATTCTCGGCATCAACGCCTCAACACTCTACAGGAAGCTTCAGCGCTACCGCTGTGACAAAGCGGATGGGCAGGACAACTTCGACAGACAACTGGTGGAAAGTGCAAAATCCGACTAGCGTTCTTGCAATTTGCAATACATTACGCGACTGCCCGGGATTCTCTTCGGGTGGGTGTGGCTGGAGAGCCGTAAATACGGGGGTCTCAGGGCTCGTTGATTTTCGGCTGCCTGGTACGAACCTTGCTACTCTACATGATTGAACTTATCAAGGGCTATGAAAGCCTGGGCGAAGGAGGTGAATTTAGATGAACCAGAAGGGATTCACTCTGATTGAGTTGATGATCGTTGTCGTCATTATCGGGATTCTGGCGGCAATAGCTATTCCTAACTTTATCAGCATGCAGGATAGGGCTAAGGAGGCGAGCGTGAAGGCCAATATGCACACGTTCCAGCTCGCGTTCGAGGATTTCGCTGTCCAGACTGACGGCGTTTATCCCGACGGGGCTGCTTCCGTTACGCCTGCTGGTCAGACGGTACAGGGTCTCTGTCCGGATGGTGCTTATCCAGATAATCCGTTCATTGGTGGCGCTACAGTCGCTACCTGGGATGCTGATCCTGCTACTGTGGGTGTGATCGGAGCCAATCCGGCTAACACTACAGACTATGTTATCAAGGGCTTTGGCAAGACGGCATTGCTTTCGCTCGAGCTTACGACAGGTATGTAGTCGGATCTGGACCGATAGAAGGGGTGGTAGCGCAAGCTACCACCCCTTTTCTTTATTGGGACAGACACCAATTTCGTGGCGAAATTGGTGTCTGTCCCCGTTCTTGACAGATACGCAAGGTGGTGACCGCCATTGAAGACTGAGAGAGGCTTTACTCTGATCGAGATGATGGTCGTTATGTCAAACCCTCGAGGATCTGTGTCCCCGTGGAGCATACCCGGACAACCCATTTACGGACGCGGCTACAGTAGTCTCCTGGGACGCCGACCCGGGGAGCGCAGGGGAGATCGGGATAAACCCCGCGAACACCTCAAATTATAGATTAAGAGCTCGCGGAACGTACGCGATGCTCTCACTGGAGGTGACGTCCGGCATATAGTATAGAACCATCCCCACTCGGAGGCTGGCTGTTCAGGAGCCACCCTCTCGCTCAAAATTGCCCACTCCTCTAAAGGACAGCGCAGAAGGTGCCGAATATTCCATAGGATTCCTGTTTCAGCGTGGGAGGTATCCTTGGAAACAGCTCTACACTTCGATCAGGTATCGAAGACGTTCAGATCTTCCATAGCCGGACGCCGTCTTTACACACTCGGCCCGGTGAGCTTCGAGGTTAGTAGAGGGGAGATATTTGGCTACCTCGGACCTAACGGGGCCGGCAAGACCACCAGCATCAAACTTGCGATGGGATTGCTCCGGCCATCGGGGGGCAGGATCACCTGCTTCGGGCAGCCATCGGCATCGCTCGAGGCCAGGGGCCGGATGGGCTTTCTCCCCGAGCATCCCTACTTCTACCAGCATCTGACGGCTGTGGAACTCCTTGAACTCTGCGGAGACATGCATGGCATGGACCGCAGGCGGGTGAGGTTCAAAACCGATGAGCTCCTGCGGGTCACGGGTCTCCTCGAGGCCAGGGCCACGAGGATTTCGAAGTTCTCAAAGGGCATGTTGCAACGGATAGGCCTGGCCCAGGCCCTGATAAACGATCCCGACATAGTGATTCTCGACGAGCCTCTGTCAGGTCTGGATCCGGTCGGAAGAAGGGAGCTCAGGGACCTCATAAGGCACCTCAAGGCCGAAGGCAAGACGATCTTCTTCAGCTCTCACATCCTTCAGGATGTGGAGATGATCTGTGACCGGGTCGCCATTCTCTCAAATGGTCACATACTCGAAGTGGCCAGGGTAGCCGACATGCTCTCAGAGAGCGTAAGCAGCGTGGAGATCGTGATTGAAGGGCTGCCGAACGCCCGGCTCCGGAACCTGGGACTGGGAAACGTGGAGACCAGGGCCAACCTGGAGGTGGTCACTCTGGCGCCCCGGATGGGAGTCAATGAGGCCGTGACGCGTATCGTCGCTTCGGGAGGCAGGGTCGTGGCGGTGACCCCGCTCAGGCAGACCCTGGAAGACTATTTCATGAACAGGATCGCGGGAATGGCACGGCCGAAGGGTGGGCATCAGGTGCCGGACGAAGGACTGCAAATGCAGGCAGCAAAAGGAGCGAGCAGTGAGGATCATCGGTTTAGCAAGGAACACATTTAGGGAAGGAGTCAGGGACAGGCTCTTTCTCATGATAGGCATCTTCGCGATAGCCATTCTTGCCGCGAGCTTCATAATCGGGCCATTATCACTGGGCGAGCAGCAGCGCATCACCCAGGATCTCGGCCTGGCATCGATCTCCGTGCTGACTTTCCTGATAGCCATCCTGATCGGTACCGGGATCATTTACAAGGAGATTGAAAGAAAGACCATATATACGGTGCTGTCCAAGCCCGTGAGCAGGTGCAAGTTCATTATCGGCAAGTTCCTGGGATTGAATGCGATCGTCGCCGTTCTGGTTGTCGGAATGGCCGCCGTTTTCATGATAGTCAACACGGTGGTGACCCGGAGCTTCCAGGCGGGGCTTCTGACGGCCATCTTCCTCATCTGGATGGAGCTGGTGCTTCTCACGGCACTGTCGGTGTTCATGTCCACACTCTGTTCACCGATCCTGGGCGCGATTTTCACGATGCTGCTCTATGTTGCAGGCCACACCAGCGCCGACCTCAAGGAGCTGGCCGCGCGCTTCGGGTCAGTCTCGGTAAAGGCCGTGGCCCATTTCGGGTATTATGTGCTTCCGAACCTTGAGTACCTGAATGTCAAGAGCAAGGTGATACACGGCGTACCTGTGGACGGGACATATGTGGCATTCGCGTGCTCATACGCCCTGCTCTATACCGTGGTCTTTCTTACCCTGGCCATATTGGTCTTCCAGAGAAGGGAATTCAGGTGAGAAGGAAGCACGTTCTTGCAGGAGTCGGAATCGTCCTGTGTTCGGCGGTCCTCCTCTATTTCCTGGGCAATACCCTGGACGGGCGGCGCTACTCGGGCGATGTCATAGAGGAAATGATGTACTTCCCCTCGGGGCACATCTTGAGTACCGCCAGCCTGGGCTATGATGCGGTGATTGCCGACTTCCTCTGGCTGAGGGGCATCCAGTACTACGGGGAGCATCGCAGGGGTGACCAGGAATACCACCTTGCACAGCACATCTTCTCCACAATAACCGATCTTGACCCCCTGTTTGTCGGAGCCTACCGGTTCGGGGCCTTTGTGCTTGCCCAGGATGCCGGTCGCCCCGCCGCCGGGACCGAACTCTTGAGGAAGGGCATGCGCAGCAACCCGTATAGCTGGCAGCTTCCGTTTGACCTGGCTTTTCTCTATTTCGTAGAGCTCGAGGACCACGCCAAGGCAGCACACTTCTTCAAGTTCGCATCCAGGTTTGAAGATTCGCCGGAAATCGCCAGGCGTTTCTCGGCCTTCGCATATCGTAAAGCGGGCAAGACCGGCATCGCCAAGGAACTGTGGACGGAGATCCACCGGTCGAGCTCGAATGCTGTAATGAAGGATAATGCGGAGTACGCACTGAAGAACATCCGACTGGAGGAAGTGGCGGACACCCTGACCGCCATGGTCCGAAGGCTGGAGCTAACGAGCGGCCTGGTTCCGAAGAACCTCGGTGATCTTAAGAGAGCCGGACTGGTTGTGAGGATACCTCCGGACCCATTTGGGGGGCACTACTTCCTGGACAATGGAACCGGAAAGGTCCTTAGCACCACCAGGGTCTCGGATCAGGCCGAACGAAGCAAGCGGGACCTGGACAAGCTGTTGACGCGGCACCTGGACAAGCATGGCCGGTATCCCGTAGCCCTTGCCGAGCTGGTGGCGGATGGGCAGATTCCGGAAATCCCGGAGATCGAGGGTGCGGCCCTGGAATACGACCCGCTTAAGGGCGAAGTGGAGTACGCATTCGGATGGGAAGAACGCAAGTAGAGATCAAGGTCCGTGGAGGTCTCAGAGGCTGGTTCCATGCCCTCAGCTCGCTGCTGGGCAAGCGGGATGGTCCCGGGCCCTGCCGGGAGCCCAACGACTATGACGGCAGCGTCACGGATATCGAAACCGTTGCTTCCGCGTTTCAGGATATTGTCTCGCAGATCACCCGGGAAGGCAACGAGCTAAGCGATCTCTATCTGAAAGCCGAGAAGCGGGCCGCCGGGAGCGCGCTCCTGAACGAGACAATCGTAGAATCGGTAACGAGCGGCATAATGGTGATTGAAAGGGGCGGTACGGTCCGCCTGGTCAACTCCTCTGCCAGGCGGCTTCTTGGGTTGGGTGAGGACATGGATATGGCGGGCAGGAGACTTGGGGATTTGTTCCGGGACGGGTTGGAGATGGA
>JAUVJV010000229.1 GCA_030592245.1 Candidatus Eiseniibacteriota bacterium | reverse complement strand
TCTTCCACAATAGCAGGGCGACCCTGGCCACATTGGGCCATGTCCACCTTGCCACAATGGCAGTGGGACTCGTCGCCCTGGTACTGCTCTTCGCGATCAAGCGCTTCGCGCCGAAAGCACCCTCGGCCCTGATTGCAGTGATCCTCTGCGTTCTGGCCGTTTCTTTCCTGGGACTCGCAGAACAGGGCGTCGGCGTGATCGGCCAGGTGCAGACCGGGATGGTAAAGCTCTCGATTCCAACGCTGAGTCTGGGTAAGATTCTCTCCCTGCTGCCGGGGGCCTTTGCCATACTGCTGGTCGGTTACTCGATATCCTTAAGCGTGGCCGCGGTGAGCGCGGAATCCACCGGCGAGGAGATCAACCCGAACCAGGAGCTTGTGGGTCTCGGAGTGTCCAATCTCGGCTCCGCGTTCAGCTCCGGATTCGTGGTATGCGGCAGTCTCTCGAGAGGAGTGGTGATCCGGCGGGCCGGTGGGCGCACCCAGATAGTCTCCCTGGTCAATGGCGGCCTTCTTCTCTTGACCCTCGTATTCCTGGTGCCCCTTTTCTTCAGGCTTCCGAATGCAACCCTGTGCGCTATAGTGATCCAGGCGATGCTAGGTTTGATCAACTTCGCCTACTTCAAGCGCTTGTTTAAGGTCAATCGAGGCGAGTTCGCCTACGCGATGGCGACACTGTTCGGCGTCCTTATACTGGGCATCCTCCAGGGTGTGGTCCTCGGGGTAATCCTGGCTCTCGTCATTCTCATCCGGCATGTCAGCAGCCCCAGGATGGCGGTCCTGGGCCGGCTGCCGGGGACCGGTACCTATCGCGATGTAGCTGTCCACCCAGAGACTGAGACCATCCCCGGGCTGCTGATCTTTCGCTTCGATGCACCCATCATATTCTCGAATGCCCGTGTCTTCGCAGACAATGTCAGACGGTCAATCAAGCAGGCTGCAGCACCTGTATCCGGGGTACTTGTGGCAGCGCAGCAGATAAACGAGCTCGACTCGAGTGGAGCAGATCAGCTGAGGAGGCTGCATTCTGAGCTCAGTGGAATGGGTATATCGCTCTCCTTCGCGGAGGCCAGGCATGCCCTCAGGGAAGTCATGCGGAAGACAGGTTTGGGGGAGAAGATTGGTGCGGATCTCTTTCATGAATCTATCGAGGCCGGTGTTCAGGCCTTCACTCAAGGCAGGAGCGGTTCGGAAGGCAGACCCTGAGAAACCAAACCGTGGAGCAAAGTGGAGCACCCCGAGGTCAACCCTTGGAACCGGCCGGATGATGCCGAGATCGATCGGGAAGCGCGTGGGCCTGGTCTTGTCCCTGGCGCTGCTGGCTCTTCTATCGGTGCAGGTCCGAGCGGAGAACACAAGCGACTACGATTGGGGTCTCTGGGCCGGAACGAGGTTCCGGTTTGACCGGCCCGATGCGCTTGACCTTTCCGGCGAGTACCAGGTGCGACTCGATGATGACTTCCGAAGCCTCAAGAGCCACTTCCTCGAGGCGCTCGCGTTTGGCCGGCCCTCAAACAAACTGGAGCTAGCCGGCGGATACCGGTTCACCGTGCGGCAGGACTGGAACGAACACCGGTTTGCCGCGCTTGCATGGTGGAATATGACGGTCCTCAAGGGGTGCTTCGACAGCGACCGCCCTAAGCTCGCTCTTACCCACCATGCGGGCTATCAGCGCGATTTCAATGTGAGTTTCAACGACAAACTGATCCAATCGAATTCATTGCGCTACCTTCTGACTGCTCACGTACCTGTGTCTCGGAAGTTGGAACCGTTTGTCCGGGCCGGTGTTCTCGTGACGTGGAACGAGGAGTACAGCTTCGATATCGACAGGCTGCGCTTCATTGTGGGTCTCAATATCTTGAGGGCTCCCAACGATCACCTCATCGTGCAGTACATGTTCGAGGAGAATCGCAGTGTGGAACCGGAGAAACACTCGCACGTGATCTGGATTCGGTACCTCGCCCGATAACCGGGCTCTGTTGAAATCACAGATGCCGGCCGGCATAGATGAGAAGACGAACAAAGAGGAGAGTGAAATGAAAGTGCTCGGGATGTTCGCAACAGCCCTGATCCTGATCGTGGTAATCACAAGCGCAGGATTCGCCGAATTCAAACCGGGCACCGGCTCGATCTCGGGCTACATGGTAGGTGAGTACTACTATGTGGCCAACCAGCATGACGATGACATCGAGGGGCGCCACGGGTTCTGGCTTCGAAGAATCTACTTCACTTATAACAACACCCTGGCAGATTCATTCAATATGCGCCTGAGACTAGAAATGAACTCCTCATCGGATTTCGAGTCCAGTGAACTTCTTACACCGTATGTGAAAGATGCCTTCCTGAGTTACACGGTGATGCAGCACCACATCGTATTCGGGATAATGGGCCCCCCCAGTTTCTCTCAAGTAGAGAAGACCTGGGGCTACCGGTCCCTGGAAAAGACTCCTTTTGACCTGCAGCTCTGGACAGATTCCCGGGACTTCGGCATCTCGGTAAGGGGCGGAAACAGGTTTCCGTACCACTTCATGTTTGGGAACGGGTCCAGTAATAAGGCAGAACTCAACACTGGCAAGAAGTTGTATGCTGCCCTGGGGCACAAGACAGAGGACATATTCATAGAGGGCATGGCACAGTATGAGACTGCGAAGGGGGCAGAAGATTACATTTACCAAGGATTTGGGGCCTATCAAGGGACCTGGGGCAGGGTCGCCCTGCAATATGCTCACCGGAAGCTCAAGGTGGAGGGCAAGAGCGACCTGCCGTATAATCTCCTCTCCGCGTTCGTCGTAATCACACCTTATGAAAGATGGGAGTTCGTCGGCCGCTATGACAAGTACTACGGCAGAGGTTACAGGACTGAGTTCCCCGGGGAGAACATCGGCTACATACCATTTGCCGACAATGCCGAGTCAAACTTCCTGATCGGCGCCGCAACATACAAGATCCGGGACTTTATCTGGCTCATGCCCAATATCAAGTACGTCTTCTATGAGGAGCGCGATGACGGTGAAACCCCCGGCGATGACCTCTACCTGAATCTCACTCTGTACTTCAAGTATTAATGGAAGAGGAGCGCGGCGCGGGGCAGAGCACTATAAGAAGAGTTTCCCATTCGACCACAAGTGCCGGATTGGCTGAACAGTGTAGCTGCCGGTGTCGTCACGATCTCGCACGAGATATCACAGCCGGTACGCTTCCCAGAAGCACACCAAGGACTGTGCACCCCGCTGCCGCCAGAACCAAAGATGGATTAACCGGCCGGAGCAAGATCATCATGAATGTCCCCACAAATCCGGTTGCCATTCCGGCGATCAGGCTAGTACGGCTCGGCTGCTTCACCAACCACGAGGTCAATGCAACAACCGACACGATGCAACCGAAAGCTATGGCGATATAGGTCGCCACTACCAGATTCTGCAGCCAGATAGCCATGGCGAAACAGATAACAAGAAGCAGACTGATGGCGTAACGAAAACGAGTGACCATCTTTTCCTTATCCATGGGCCTGGATCTCGCGTAGAAGTCCTGAAGTAGAATGGACGTATTGGCAAACAGCAGACTGTCGGCAGAGGACATAATGGATGCCAGGAAAATGACCAGGCCCAGCCCGAGGAGCCCGGGAGGAACAAGATGCGCAAGTCCTTCTATCAGGGCCATATCGGGATCAATACCCTTAAGGTTCGCCGAGACGCTCACGCCGATGACAGCAAGGAGAATTCCTGTCACCGGAAATGCAATAGCCGCCAGGACAAGGCTGCGCTTAACGATTCGAACATCCTTGGCTGCATAGACCCTCTGCCAGAGTTCGGCGGAGAAAAAAGGCATGAACACACCCATGACCAGAAAGCTCAGAATCAATATCATCGAGGGGGATCTCCGGCTGGTTAGCATATTCGCAGCAAGGTCATCAAGAGAACCCCTGACCATGAAGATGCCGATTACTCCCAACAAAACGATAATTAACAGGAGCTGGACCCTATCGGTCCTGACCACAGCCCTGAATCCACCCAGCACCGTATAGGCGAGAATCGTTACAGAGATGATGATAAGCGCACTTGAAAAGGGCAGCCCGGAGATCTTTGTCAGGATCTTCGCCCCTCCAATGAGCTGTACGAGCAGAATGAAAAGGGTCACGATAAGCAAGGCTGTTGCGGACGCATAACCAACCGCCCTGCCGTGCCTGTGGAAGAAGTAGTCGGAGAAGGTGTAGAAAGATCGCTCCGAGGACACCCGTCTCAATTTCACGGCAAATGGTATGAAGATGATATAACCGGCGGAAACACCGAGGAAAATCCACATGGCTGAGATTCCATAGATGTAGTAAAGCGCCACAAAGGTGAGCATCACCCCCGCACCAATCTTGCTCGCTACGATCGATGCCGCCGTATCCAGGGTGTTCAGGGTGCGATTGGCAATCAAGAAACCTTCGGCGGACTGTCTCTTTGAGGTTGAGTATCCCAGGTAAACGAGAATGGCGATATAGGCAGCAATTGCAGCGAAGTCCAACAGAGATAGATTGGCAGTCATGCTAATCGCTACCAGTTATAGAAGTAAGCCAGGGCGTAGTTGTCGAAGTCACCACCGATACGGGTGCTTACCCCGGATGACCATATGAACTTGATATTGTGTCGCCTGGCCACCGGGACAGCGACTGTGGCCCCAAGCCGGTTGTTGGCCTGGAAATCATGCCTGAACACTCCATCCACGCGTGTTTCCCCGCCGGTTGTATAGAGCCAGTC
>JAUVJV010000040.1 GCA_030592245.1 Candidatus Eiseniibacteriota bacterium | reverse complement strand
GAGGCAGATGGGTGTCGCTGTCGAGGGTGATGACAAACCTCACATTGGAAAAACCGTCCGGATCGCCGACATATACCAGGCGACCGTCATCGTCGGACCGCGTTCCATCGATCAGGCGATTGAGTTCTTCCAGCTTTCCCCGCTTACGCTCCCAACCGATGAACTTACGCTCGGATTCACTCCATCTTCGCTCCCGGTGGAAAAGGAAAAAACGCTCGTCACCCTCACCACCATGCCTGCGATTGAGCGCCTCCAGGCCATCCGTCGCCACTCGCAGGAGAGACCCGTCCTCATCACAGTGCGCCCGCGTTGAATCCGTATAGTCGGTGAAGAGACCGAAGGTCAGATTTCGCTCTTTGTTGGCCAGGTACCGGATTTCGAGCTTGTCCACCTCTGTCCGGACCGTGTCCGCATCCACCAGCAGCATGGGTACGACGACCAGCGTTCCGCATGCGTCAGGAATCCCGGAGGTCTCGAAATCCATTTTGGGAAGAGTGCGTGGAGGAAGCAGTCGCGTCACCAGGTAATTCACGACCTCGAGCGCCAGCTGGCTGGCGGGGACTACCAGGAGCAGGGCCATGAGCACCCGGACCCCCTGCGTCTGCCCGCGCAGCCCAAGCAGGACCACCACCGATACCAATAAGGCCAGCGATAAGGCGAGCCCGAGGAAGTAAACTCGCGAATGATGGTGGTAGACCCATTGGAGGACGCGCCGCCGGAGCGTCTCACGACAATGTAAGAGCCGTGTCAGACCAGGCCTCGCATCACCGATGAGATAAGTCCCCACGTGAGCTCCCCGCTCGTCTCCCGGCCCTTCGCCTTGCGCCGCGTCGGCGGCTCCTTCGGCGGCTCCTTCACCGCTGCCGTCGCCGGCCAGGCCACGGGCCCCTTGCCGGGCGGCCTGCGTGGCCAGCTCGACGGCGCGCTGCGCCACATCGAGCTCCGGCTCGCCGGACCCACGGGCGAGCTCTTCAACCGCACAGCGATAGCGATCGCGCGTTTCGAAGTCCATCCCGGCATACACGCCGGCCGGATCCCGCCGAAGCGCACGCTCAACCCGGCTCAGCTCCTCAAAGATCTGTCTCCAATCCAACAGGGTAAGTTGTCGCAAGCTTGTAACTGCATTTCCGATCGATATCCGATCCTTGGTCTGGCGGTTTTGCTCACGCAGGTCAATATCGCTCAAGGATTTCCGGAAGGTACGCTCAAGCCAGCTGCGGACCGGACCCAATGCGGCTTCCTCATCATAAAGGTGATCGATCAGCTGGGAAGCAAAGTAGGGGCTCGGGATGGGCTGCGCGGCGCCAAGCTCGGCCAGGAAGCCGAAGAGCTGGTTGGGATCACGCCGGTTGGCCGTGATCAGCCTGTTTGCCCAGAAGTCGGCATTCCCGCGCTCCCGAAGCTCCGTTAAGGCCCGTGTGGCGAGATTCTGAACGCTCTCGATCAGAGCCATGCGGAGCATCTGGGGAACAGCCCATAGCTCTCCTATCGATAGTTCGCCCGCAGTCTGATAGGCCTCGATAAACACAAGGATGTTTTCCCTATCCAGGCGCAGGTCCGTATGGGAAACCAGTTCCATCGCGAGTCCATAGACGCGCGGCAGGGCCCGGTAGGGTTCATCCGATAGTACCGGCAGCTCCTGGTAGAAGCGCCGGGGAAGATTCAGCTGTACCTCCCGTATATTGCTCTCAATGATGTATTCATTATCGAGGAGCCACTCGGCAGTTGGAGGCACGTTCTGCCCCACCCGGCCAGCTTCGGCGAGATTCAAGCAAACCGGATGGATCCACTGGCGGGACCGTTCAAGCCGCCTCAAGAGCTCGGTTGTCCGCTCGGGATTGGGATCCACTCTGTGTTTCCTGGCCAGGCGCGGCACATACTCCTGGATCTGGGCCGTGGACAGCGGCGCCATGGGGACAGAGACATCCCCGGTCGGACTCTCGCTCTTCGGATGGAGGACAAAGATTGTCGGCGGGTTCTCGCCACTTTTCCGGAGCACCGCCACCGGGAGTCGCAGGGCGTCGACCGGCACTTCGACAACGAGGGCAGTTTCCTTGGACACCAGCCACCGCCCATGGTCTTCAAGAAGGCTCCGTGCCAAACCGTGCTTCGATCGGCGCATCCACACGGCCCCAAGGACGGCACCGATCAGTCCCCCCGCCAGGACCGGAACCAGGCTGGACGGGCCTCTTGCGAGTATCGCAGCCGGCCAATCGAGGCCGGTGGATGCAATGCCGGCCAGGCCCGCAGCAGCGATAGCAGATAGTACCACCCAGAGCGCGCGCCGCCGGAGGAAGGGATCCCAGATGCGAATTTCTCCATCGGCACCCTTGTGGATCAACGCGGCGCGACGGAAGCCCCTCTTTCCAAGCTCCCGGAGCACCCGACGAGCTTCCTCGCGTACTGCGAAGTAGCCTACGAGAGTACCTTCTCTCACCCTGCCTCCTTGCTTCGCCACCTGGTCCGTGCTCCGAGTCTATACTTCAAGAACCTGCGCTGCCGACCTATCGCCCTCGAGCGCGACTGGATCGACGCAGCAGTATACCGGGTGAGGATACTGTGGAGCAAGCAGTTTACAGCAAATCACGGTGGCTGCAAACGCAGGTATACACAATTAAAAAGGCGTGTATACTTATTGTTGGCCGTTCAGGTATACTCGCATTCATGAAGATGCGCTGAGACAGACTTGACGACACAGCGGAGCTGTCGCAGCGAAAGGATTGGGGACAGCGGGAAAAGGAGATACTCAATGGGAGACAAGGGCAAGAAGGATAAGCAAAAGCACCAGAAACAGAAGACAGCAAAGCAAGACAAGAAGGCGAAAGTGAAGCAGGCAAAGCAGGCGAAGAGAACCCCGTAACAGAGAGCGTAATGAGGTGTCCACCTCACTCGTACGGTAAGCATTTCCGTGAACCATCAGTTCACGATTCGCGAGCTGACCCTGCTCTCCGTCTTACGTAGCTTGCTTCGTCCGCTCTGGTGAGGAGTTTGCCTGAAAGCTTAAGTTTGAGGATGGATTCAATGATGCGGCCTACCTGCGGGCCCCTTGCCACGCCGAGACCTACGATCTGGCCACCCGTCAGGACAGGCCTTACGTGCATCCAGTCATTGAGGTAGGTGAGTATGAGGTTTCGTTCACGGCGCCCGCCTGCTACATATAGATGAATTAGGCCCTCAGGCGGGACGTCGCTCAGGAGCTTCGTCACCCTGTAGGCTCTGGAAGAATCCAGCCTCTCAAGCCGTGGCAGCGTGCGTCTTAGCTCCACCGCGGTCCAGGTGCAGATCTTCCTCAGTTCCTTCGGCAGGTTCAAGTAGGCGACCAGGCGGTCACATTTCCTGCGGCCCACGCCTGCAAAGAACACCGCAAACCAGGCCCGCCACTCTTCAAGAAACCCGGTTGGCGCCGATTCACCAAAGACGTCGATGGCCTTTTCGAGGCGGCGCGCATGCTTGAGTTTCCATTCACTCCAGCCGAAAGCGGGGTCAATACTCTCGAGGACTTTATGGCGCCGGAGCAGCACGAAGGCCCTGGCTGCTTCCTGCTCCCTCGACAGGAGCTTAAGCTCCGTGAAAATGCGCTTGCCCGACACCCGCTTGAGGAAGGCACGGTCCACGCCCTCACCGAAAAGCAATGAGGTGCCACGCTCAAAGGTGAAGCCATACCTGGCCGCAAAACGGATACCGCGCAGCATCCTGGTGGGGTCATCTTCAAAGCTATGGGCGTGAAGCACCCTGAGTTTGCCTGGCTTGAGATCGACCGCACCCTTAAGCGGATCGAGGAGCCTGCCATATGAGCCGGGATTAAGCGAGAGGGCCATGGCGTTTATGGAGAAATCCCTGCGACACAAGTCCTCACCAATTTGGGCGGGGACTACGTTCGGCAGGGCTCCGGAAGCCCTGTAGGATTCACCTCTGGTAGCGGCAATGTCGAGCGTCCCGAATGCCTTGCTTTCGAGCTTGCAGGTCCCGAACCTGGTCGGGGAGTGCATCCTCGAACCGGTCTTTCTGGCGAAGGTGCGGGCCAGGCGTTCGGCGTCTCCCTCGATGGCTATGTCGAGATCAACGTTCTCTCTTCCGAGCATGAGATCCCGCACGATCCCGCCCACGAGATAGGCCCTGTAGCCTAAGTCACGCGAGAGCATCCCGATGGCGCGGAGCAGCTCATGCGTGGCGGGAGGCAGTGTCTTCCTGAATGTCCGGCCGATCTTCACACGTTCCTCACCTTCCCCCGCGGGTGATGCTCGATGATCACGCTCCGCAAGTACTCCATGTCGGTCTTGGTATATATCTGGGTGGTCGCGATGTTCTCATGCCCGAGGAGCACTTGCACCTCTCTCAAGCCGGCCCCTCCCTCCAGGAGGTGGGTGGCGAATGAGTGCCTGAGGACATGCGGCGTGACCTTGTGCTCGATGTCCGCCGAGCGCGCGTGCCCTTTAAGAATTTTCCAGAAGCCCACACGGCTTAAGGGTCTGCCTCTCCAGTTGAGAAATAAAACATCCTCCCCCCTGCCCTTGAGAAGATCCGTCCTCACCTCATCAATGTACCGGCCGATCCATCTTAAGGCAATCTCGCCGACGGGCACAATCCTCTCCTTCGATCCCTTACCCATGCACCGGGCGGTTTTAAGCTCCAGGTTGAGGCTTCTCTTAAGAAAACCGGTTACCTCGGAGACCCTCATCCCGGTGGCATATGTGAACTCAAGCATGGCCTTGTCACGAATACCAAGGGGCTTCGCAGTATCGGGCTGCGCCACAAGGGACTCGATCTCGGGCACCGTGAGACTCCTGGGAACGCGTCTCCACATCCTGGGCATCACCACAAGCGCAGTTGGATCCGGGCGGCCCGGCGATTCCATCGACACAAATCTGTAGAACGCCCTTATGGATGAGATCTTCCTTCTTATTGATGATGGGGCCATCCCGAATTCCGCCAGCGAGGTCAGGAAGGAAATCACCGCCTCCGAGTCGGCCTTATCCGGGGCGAGTATCCCGTGGGATGCAAGGTACTCGAGATACTGGTTAACATCCTGCTCATAGGCTCTGACGGTGAGGTCGGAAACCGCCCGCTCGGTGTCGAGCCAGTCAGCGAACTGCTCTATCAAGCCGGGCATATTCACCTAAAGGAAAGGGTTAAACTTCTTCTCGTGCTCGATTGTGGTTTCCGGCCCATGCCCGGGATAGACAAGGGTCGAACCGTCGAGCACACTGATCCGGGTCTTGAGCGTCTGCATCATGGCCGCATCTGATCCACCCGGCAGGTCGGTCCGTCCGATCGATCCCCTGAAAAGCACATCCCCGGTAAAGAGGAGCGATCCCACCCGGTAGCAAACGCTTCCACTCGTGTGTCCCGGAGCATGAAGCACGGCAAACTTAATATCACCCACTGCGATCTCATCCCCATCGGCTATTTCCTTGTCAACGGCGCAGTGGTTGCGCACCAGGCCCCAGAGTACCGGAGATTCTCCGCGCTCGACTATGTCCCTGTCCCCGCGGTGGATATAGATGGGGCAGCCGAAGGTGTCCTTCAGGGCGCCGGCGGCATTGGCATGATCGATGTGCCCGTGGGTAAGCAGTATCGCTTCGGGCTTAAGGCCGGCCTCCTTGATGGCATGGGCCAACCTGTCAGCCTCGTCCCCGGGGTCAATGATCACCGCACTGCCTTTCTCATCGCACTTAAGGATATAGCAGTTGGCCCCAAGGGGGCCCACCGCAATAGAGCGGACTTCGATCTCATGGCTCATGAGTTTAGCACCTCATCTCCCCCGAGACCCAGGCTGGACTGGCCGGCCTCGAGACTTAAGAGCCACCGCTTGAAACTGAGGCCCGCCGAGAAACCTCCCAGCCCCCCGTGCGCGCCCACCACCCGGTGGCACGGGATGAATATGGGGATCGGGTTCCTGCCGACGGCATTGCCCACCGCCCTCGCGCAGTTGGGATCCCCCAGCTTATCGGCTATCCAGGCATAGGTCCGGACCTGGCCATACGGGATCTTGCAGGTAGCCCGCCAGACCTTTCGCTGGAAGGGCGTGGTTCCCCGGAGATCGAGCTTGACTGAGAACTTCTTCTGCTTCGCCTCAAGGTAAGTGAGGAGCTCGCGCGCCGCCTGCTCGACCATCTCCCCACCCTGCTTTAGCATCACCTTGTGCCCCTCATCGAAGAAGCCCTCGATGGCCCGGGTATCCACGGGCCTCAGATTCACCCAGAACAGACCCCGGGGCGTGCAGCCCAGCCATACATCCCCGATCCGGCTCTTAAGACTCAGCTGGGTGATCTCAAGCACCAATTCAAATCCCTCTCTCTAGACTTCTCGGGTCATCTCATCCGCCGAAGACCCGGGTTCCAGAAACTTGTCTCCCCGGACTGCATCCTCTGAAAGCGCGGCCAGCAGGGCTTCCACCTTCTTACCGCTCATTCCCTTGACTCCGGCAAGCGCATCCGGATCGGCCTTTCTTATCCCTTCCACCGATCCGAAATCGGTCAAGAGCCGCTGGGAAAGCACGCGGCCGATCCCATCCACTTCCTCCAGCATCGATTTCAGGCTCCGGGCTCTTCGCTTCTTTCTATGATAGTCTACCGCAAACCTGTGGGCTTCGTCACGTATTCTCTGAAGCAGCCTCAGGGCCGGCGAGTCATGCGGGATCTGAACCGGATCGCGCCTGCCCGGGACGTGGATCTCATCCAGGCGCTTGGCGATTCCTATGACAGGCGGTATTTCCTCCTCGCCGGCTCCGGCATACCTGATGCCATCGATGGCGCTTGAGACCTGGCCCTTGCCGCCATCGATCAGAACAAGATCGGGTGCGTCCTCTTCCCCACTCTCGACATGCGACCAGGCCCTCATAACCACCTCCCGCATCATCGCAAAATCGTCCGGACCCTTGACCGACTCGATTGAATAGCGGCGATACATGCTCTTCAAGGTCCGCCCGTTCCTGAAAACCACTCTTGAGCCGGCAGGCTCGGCGCCCTGGATATTGGAGATATCGAAGGCGGCGATGGTGAAGGGAAGCTCAGGCAGATTGAGCCAGCGCTTAAGCTCCTTGACCGATGCCGCAATCCTGGGCTCATGCTTCTCGGCAAGGACGCTCTGGGCCAGCAGAAGATTGGCGTTTTCCCCAGCCATTGTGAGCAGGTCCCTTCCCTTGCCGCTCTTGGGACTCAATACCTTTGTATTCTTTCCGGTCTTGGTCCTGAGCCACCGCCTCATGAGCTCAACACCCTCGGGGATCTGCTCGACCACGATTTCGTCGGGCACGATGGCGCTGACTCCCACGTACTGCTCCAGGAAAGAGCGCATGATCTCGCTCTTCGAGACATCGCCCTCGAAGCCCAGCCTGAAAACCTCCTTGCCCAGCAGTTTGCCTTCACGGATCTTGAGCACAAAGGCGATCGCCCGCCCGCTCTCAGACCGGATCGCGATTACATCCCGGTCCCTCGCGCCGGGCGAGACCACCACCTGCTTTTCTCTTACCTTCTCAAGCGCGTTCAGGGTATCCCTCAGCCTGGCGGCCTCCTCGAACTTAAGTCTCGCCGATTCCCGCTTCATCCTGGCGGTCACATCCTTAATCAGGTCGGTCATTCTTCCCGACAGGTACTGGCACACCTGGTGGATCAAGGCCTTGTAGGCTTCCGGCGCAACATCTCCCCGGCAGGGCCCGAGACATTTTCCGATGTGGTAGTTGAGACAGCCGCGGTCGGGACGCTTGAGCGGAAGCTTCCGCTTGCAGGTCCTTATCTTGAAAACATCGGTCAGGAGCTTAAGGCTCCTCCTCATCGCCTTGGCGTCGGTATAGGGCCCGAAGTAGCGCGAGCCGTCGTGTTTTAAGGTCCTTGTGGGAAAAACCGTTGGGAAAGGCTCCCGGCTTGTCACTTTTATGTAGGGATACTTTTTGTCATCTTTGAGGCTCACATTGTAGCGCGGCCTGAAGTGCTTGATGAGATTGTACTCCAGGATCAGGGCTTCAACTTCGGAGAGCGTCACAATGAAATCCAGATCATGCGTCCTGCTCACAAGGACGGCCGTGCGGGGATGCTCCGGCGCGCTCGCCCGGAAATAGGAGCGCACCCGCGACCTTAAGCTCTTGGCCTTGCCTACATAGATGACCTTGCCATTGCGGTCCTTGAAGGTATATACGCCGGGGGACTTTGGCAGATGGGTCAGCTTCTCTTTAAGATTCTTGGTCATTTCGGATCCGAGCGCTTCATGAGCATTCTCCACAGAAAGATAATCTCCCTGGCCTTGAGGAGAAAGCCCAGACCGAGAAAGACCCCTACACCGGCGGCGATTGAGATGCCAACCTGAGCGAGCTTGCCGAGGATGTTTGTGGCAAGCGGGTCGAGGCGTGCGGAGACCAGGTAGATTACTGCACCCATCAGAAGCGAAACCAGGAGGACCTTTGCCACCGCACCCCAGATCTCACCAGAGCGGATGTCCCCGAGCCGTCGCTTGAGCATCAGGCAGAGCATCGTAAAGCCCGCCACGGCCGAGACGGCAGTCGCAAGCGCAAGCCCGATCAGTCCCAGGTGGCGCACCAGTATCACATCAAGAGCGATGTTCAAGCCCACGGTAAGGATGGCGATCTTCATCGGCGTTACGGTGTCCTTCATCGAGTAGAAGGCCTGGACCACGGCCTTCGTGCCGCCGTAGGCAAAAAGCCCCATCGCATAATAGAACAGGGCACTTGCAGTCATTGGTGTCGACCGCGCCGCCGTGAACTGGCCCCGTTCGAACAGCAGGCGCACTACAGGCGTGGCAAGCACCATCAGGCCGATCGCCGATGGAATAAGAAGCGCCAGGATCAATCTTAATGAAAAAGAGAAGTCCTCGATCAGCTTTGTTTTGTCCTCTCGGGCGGCGTGCGCCGAGAGCGCGGGCAGCGCCGCCGTGGTGATGGCGACTCCGAATATCCCAAGGGGCTGAATGGCGATTCTGTTTCCCAGTCTCAAGGCAGTCACGCTTCCCTCGGCCAACGTCGTTGCCAGCAGCGTGTCCACCAGGATATTGACCTGGGTCACCGTGAAGGCGAGCATACCTGGGAGCATCAGCCTTCCCACCCATTTTACTGCCGGATCCTTAAAGTCCAGATCGAACCTGAACCGGTGCCCGGTTTTTCTCAGGAGCGGGACCTGGATCGCGATCTGTAACAGCCCCCCTACGAGGGCTCCAATCGAGAACAATGTTACGGCCCACTCCCCAAGCTCGGCGCCCCTCCAGATGATGATGCCGGCTGAGACAATGAGCGAGATGTTAAGAAATGCAGGCGCCAATGCCGGAAGACCGAAGTAGCCCCGGCTGTTAAGCGTCCCTCCCGCAAGAGCCGCAAGAGCGACGAAGAAGATATAGGGAAAGAGGATCCGGGTGAGCCTGACTGTCAGACTAACGGTCTCGGGAGAGTCCTTCCAGCCAAAGGCGTAGAGGCCGACAATGGGCCCGGCGAAGAGAATCCCGAGGAGCACCACGAGGCCTAAGACCACCATTAGTACTGAGAAGACCTTGGCTGCGACATCGGCAGCGCGCTCTTCGCCCTCGCGGCGGAGGTAGTGGGTGTATACGGGGACATATGAAGCGTTGAGGGTACCCTCACCGAGGACCCGTCTTAAGAAATTGGGAATCAGGAAGGCGATATTAAAGGCATCGGCGAAGAAGGTGGTCCCGAATATGGCCGCAAAAACGCCGTCACGCGCCAGACCGAGCACGCGGCTAATGATGGTCGCACCGCCGATCCGACTGGCCGACCTGGCGATTTTCTCATTTGAACCAGTTTGCATTGCCTGCCTCGCGGTAGACTATATCAGATGACCCTGACCCCATCAAAGAGAAAGACCCTGGCCCACAATGGTATTGACGAGTCGGAGCCGCTTTCGTTGACAGCAACACTGGCCACTGCTATAGTGCTCGCGACTGGAGGAGATATAGATGACGAGTCCCCGGAAGGCAAGCGTGATCATCCCTACATACAAACGTCCGGACCTCCTCCGTGACCTCCTCGCCTCGCTTTCCCGCCAGCAGACCGAATACGAATTCGAAGTGATCGCAGTGAATGATGACCCCGAGGACGACCTCTCCCCCATGGAGCTGGAGTTCAGCGACATCTCGGTCAAGATCATCAATCTCACG
>JAUVJV010000254.1 GCA_030592245.1 Candidatus Eiseniibacteriota bacterium | reverse complement strand
AGACGCCTGCGCAGCCACGCTCCGGCCTGGTAGAGCCCCGCCGCGGGCACAAGCAAGGGCAAGAGCACTTGCCTCAGGATCCCGACCTCGTCCGGCGGCTTGACCCTCCTGAGATCGATTACTCTCATCATCAGTTCTCCGGCAGGAGTCCCTGTTCCACCATCATATCCACGCACCTGGCCGCGATGCCTCTCCGGTCCCAGACCGCCTGAGCGGCAGCCTCACCGACCTTGCTCCTGCGCTCGGCGTCTCCGGAGAGACTGCGCAGCATCTCCGGCAGCTCATCCTCCCTGGCGACGAAGGCGCATTTGCGTGACCTCAAATAGGCAATGTCGTCCCGGATGTTCTGGATGTGAGGCCCGACGACCGTGACCGCGCTCTGCGAAGCCGGCTCCAGTGGATTGTGGCCTCCGAAGGGTCTGTAGGTGCCCCCCACGATGGCAATATCGGAGATGGAATACACCTGCAGCATCCGGCCCATCTGGGCGAATATGAGGACCTGGGTTTGATCGAGTTCGGCGGGGCTTACCGTATGGCCCTCCTCGAGAGTCCTGCATGCGAGATGCTCCTTTCTGCATGCCTGTTCAACCTGTGGCACGAGGTTCATGTGGCGGGGCGCGATCACTACGAGCGGCTCGGGATCGATGGCCGCGCTCCGGATCGCTGCAAGGACCGCCGCTGTCTCGCCGTCTCTGGCCGATCCCAGGGTAATCACGAGACGGTCGGAGGAAAGCCCGAGCTCGCGTCGCATGCTCCGGCGGGATTCCTCGTCCAGGGGCTCGGGCAGATTGTCATACTTGACATTCCCGACCGCGAACGCCCTGTCTTCCATGGCACCCAGCTTCACCACCCGCCTGGCGTCCATGTGGGTACGCATCATGAGAAGATCTATTCGGGACAGCACGAACCGTGTGAGCGGGCGGATCATTTTATATCGTGGGTAGGACTTCTTCGATATCCGGCCGTTGACCACCGCGAGCGAGACCCCCGCGCGGTCGGCTTCGACAATCAGGTTGGGCCATATCTCGGTCTCCCCTATCACGAGCAGCTCAGGCTTGAGGCTCTCGATCAGCCTCCGCATGGCGGGATAGAAATCAAAAGGCAGGAGTATGGTCTCGGCCGTATCCAGGATCTCACGCGCCCTGCGCTGGCCGGCGACGGTCATCGTCGTTACCACAAGCCGGCAATGCTTGCAGCGCGCGGCGATCTCGGTGACCACCGGCGCAATGGTCGAGGTCTCACCCATCGAAGAGGCATGGAACCACACCACCGGTCCGTCCTTTATGTCGGAAAGGCCCAGTGCAAGCCTGGGACGCAGTCTCTTGCGTGTGGGCGGCACCAGCCGGTGCGCAAGCAGGAGCAGCCCGTAAAGAGGAAGCGGCAGGCCCCTGTAGAGTGCGAAGTAGAGTCGCCCGAGAAGCGAGTGTTTAGTCTGTCCTGTATCCGCAGGCACTGTCAGCCTCTCTGGTTACGGCCCTCAGGCGCGCCTCGAGGTCCCTGGCATCCTTCATGAGGGAATCCTTGGAACGCCTTGTACTATCATATGTTACCGGTTCGCCGTAAACCTCAACGCCGCGCGCGAACGGCAGCGGTATCATAAAGCGGTCCCAGCTCTTGAGCCGGACACTCGGGCGGAAGCACACGCTTACCGGCACGACCGGCAGCCCCAGCTTCCGGGCCAGAAAGACGATCCCGGGCTGGCAGCACTCCCGGGGACCCCGCGGCCCATCCGGCGTTATGGCAATATCCACGCCGCGGGCAGCCGTCGCGATCAGATCACGCAAGGCAGCCGTCCCTCCCCTTGTCGAGGAACCCCTCGAGGTCTCAAATCCGAGACCCTGGATCACCCGGGTAATATACTCCCCATCCTGATGGGTGCTGACAAGCACATTTGCCCCCTCATCCCGGTGGAGGTAGCTCAGGGGAAGCAGGCGTCCATGCCAGAAGGCGTAGATCACATTGCCGCTCTCCTGCCTCGCGCGCGCCAGGTTCTCCAGGCCATTCCTTCGCGTCCTCAGGGTCACACCCATCGCCCTTATGAAAAGCGGGCCCACGTTTTCCGAGATCCACGTGGCCACGGAACGGTTCAGCCTCACGAGAAGTCTCCCCCGTCAGTCGGACATCAGTGAGAGCGCCAGCCGGGCAGCTCGTTCACTCGCTCCTCCTCCACCCAACTTCGTCCGGATTTGCCTCAGTTCCTCCACGATGTGTTCCCGTCTCGCTTTGTCTTCGAGCATCCCAGCGGCCTCTTCGGCCAGCGTGATCGGATTAACCGCGCCCTGGAGGAACTCGGGGACCAGGCGCTTCCCGGCGACCAGGTTGGTCAAAGACACGTGAGGTATCTTCACGATCAATTTTCCCAGCGCCCACGAAAAGAAAGCGAGTTTATATATGACGATCATGGGAGTCTCGAGCAGGGCCGCTTCCAGGGTCGCGGTGCCCGAGCAGGTCAGGGCAAGGTCGCTGTACTTCAGGCTCTCGTACCGGTGTTCGCTTGTGATCCTGACGAAGTCGCCCCCCACGGCGGCGGCTTCCTGCCTCACCATGTCGATGAGAGCCGGAAGGGTGACAAGCACAAAGTCGGTCGCGGGAAAGCGCTCGCCGAGGAGCCTGGCCGTCTCCACCAGGGGCCTGGTGTGGTTCCTGATCTCCTGCGGCCGGCTTCCGGGCAGGAGTGTTATGAGCCTGCGGCCTCTCTTGAGTCCCAGGTGTGCGCGGAAGGTATCCCTGTCGATCTCCGTCTTGACGATATCGATGAGGGGATGCCCCACATAGGAGACATCAACGCCTTCGGCTTCGTATATCTCGGTCTCAAATGGAAGTATCACGATCATCTTGTCCACATTATCCCTGATGGCCTTCACTCGCTTCCGGCCCCACGCCCAGACCTGAGGCGACACATAGTACATTACCTTGAGCCCGATGCGGTGAGCGAACTTCGCCAGCCTCAGATTCATGCCGGGATAGTCTATGAGGACGAGGAGATCGGGGCGCTCCCGCTTGATCCTGTCCTGTAATGAGTGAAGTACCTTGCGGAGCTTGCGCAGGCGGGCAATGGCCTCCCATACACCCATTACCGAGATCTCATTGCTGTCGAGGAAGAGGCTTACCCCCGCTTCCTGCATCTTCTCGCTTCCGACCCCGCTCAGCTCAAGCTCGGGATCCATCCTGAACATGTCAGCCGCGAGCAGGCCGCCGTAAATGTCTCCGGAGACCTCCCCGGTGATGATCATGGCTCTTCGGGACATCTACGCACTCCACGTCTTGAGCCGGCCCTCGATGTCCTCTACGATCCTCGCAACGACCTCGAGCGCCCTGACCCCGGCCTCGCCGGTTACCTGGGGTCGGGTCTTCCCCTCGGTACTGAGCAGGAAGTCTTCTATCTCCAGCTTCAGGGGCTCCTCATCCGGGACGGCGGGCATCACCATCTCCACGAGGTCGAGCATGCTGACGCCGCCCGGCGGTATCTCCTCGAGTTTCTCCCCTTTGCGCTTATACACCCTGACGTCCCGCTTGATGAAGTCGACGGAGATATACGCATCGCCCTGGAAGAACCGCATCTTTCTCAGCCTGTCCATGGATACCCGGCTTGCGGTCAAGGAGGCAATCGTGCCGTCCTTGAAGCTCAGCCGCGCATTAGCGATATCAAGGTTGGAAGTGAAAACCGGGACTCCGACCGCTTCCACCTTCTCGATATCGGAGTCGACCAGGCTCAAGACCAGATCTATGTCGTGAATCATCAGATCGTGAATCACCGAGACATCAGTTCCCCTCAAGCCGAACCCGGCCATCCTCAGAGCCTCGATGTAGCGCGGCTTGCTCACCCACTTCCTGGCAGTCCTCAAGGCCGGGGCAAACCTCTCGGTGTGGCCCGTATACAACGTGACCTTCCCGGCGCGGGCCAATTCCACCAGCTCGTGTCCCTGCTCGACCGTCTCGGTAATGGGCTTCTCTAAGAGGGCGTGCTTCCCGGCGGACAGGACTTTCTTTCCAATCTCGTAGTGCATGTTCGTGGGCACCACGATACTGACCGCGCTCACGTCCTCGAGCAGTTTCTCGAGCGAGTCATAGGTTTTCGTGTCATGTGCTTCCGCGATCTCGGCCATCCTGGCGGGATCCGAGTCGTAGATACCCACAAGATCCGCTTGCGGGAGTTCTTTATAGATCCGGGCATGATGCTGTCCGAGCTGGCCCACACCAATGACGCCACAGGCAATTTTGCTCATCACTCACTCCTTCTCATCAAAAAGCCGCCCTTGGGGCAGGCGGCAAGAGGAACCCCTCGGCGGAGACCTATAACTGTATCCCTCTCTCCGACCCCTCTATGAATTTGATCAAACGCGCAACTTCGTCGATCATCGGGAGTTCCGATCTTATCTTCTCCACCGACTGCGTCACATTGAGATTCGAACGGAAAATCAGCCGGTAGGCGCGCTTAAGAATGCTGATGGTTTCAGCCGGGAAGCCGTTTCGTTTCAGCCCCACCGAATTGAGTCCGTT